>SVDG01000118.1 GCA_015057875.1 Lachnospiraceae bacterium
AACTTTAAAAGCCCTTATTTTTCAACAGGTATAAAGGAATTCTGGAGAAGATGGCATATATCCCTTTCAACATGGTTTATGGATTATGTTTATATACCTTTAGGCGGCAATAGATGCGGAAAAATAAGGAGCCTTTTGAATCTTTTTGTTACTTTCCTCATAAGCGGTCTCTGGCATGGGGCAAACTGGACATTTGTTTGCTGGGGGGCTATCCACGGTATATATATGGTAGTGGGCAGAGTTGTCGGAGATATAAGAAAGAAAACAGCAAAAAGCAATATATTTATAAATATTGTAAAATGCATTTTTACGTTTGCCTTAGTTACATTTGGCTGGATATTTTTCAGAGCCAACACAGTAAGCGATGCGTTTTATATTATAGCCCACCTTTTTGATGATATAGAAAGCTGGATGAGTTTACAGTATCTTTATCAGACAGCTACCGGAATGGGCCTTAACGTGGCAGAGCTTTTTGTAGTTGGTATGGCGATAATGCTTCTTTTATTTATGGAGCTTATAAGCGGGAAAAAACAGGTTTTTGATTATTTTAAGGATAAGCCTTATATTATAAATGTAGGTTTTATGACGGCTTTAGCCTGCATGATCCTTACGACAGGAGTGTTCTATAATGCGGGGGAATTCATATATTTCCAATTTTAAAATAATACTGGCTTTGGTGATTGTTATAGCTGTAACGGGAGCTGTTGGTAATCTTGTAGGGAAAAAATATGCTGATGCGGCAAGTCTTAATACGATAAATGCATTTACAGCGCAGAGGTTTGATGACTTTTATTCTTTGCCCAAGGATAGTATAGATATGGTATTTATAGGTTCAAGCCATTCTTATTGCAGCTTCGATCCTGCTAATTTCAATGTACCTTCTTTCCAGATGGGTACACCTTTGCAGCATCCCGACACCAGTTATTACTCTCTTTTGGAAGTGCTTGATAATCAGGATCCTGAAACAGTGGTTGTTGAGATTTACTGGGATATGCTTGATGATAATTTTGAGCTAAAACAGGCAACCTCTCTCTTTGAGGTCATACGAAATGAAAAAAGGATAGAGGATTATATAGAAAATGTTTTCCCTGACGGAGATAAGGTCAAGTATGAAAATGATGTTATACGGTTTCAGCAGGATTTTTTTGCATATGCTTCATCAAGGATAGTCAATAAAGTAAAGAATACTTTTGGTGTTACGGATGAGGCAAATCCTTCTTCAGCGGGAGATGGGGTAGAATATTATCTTGCTGACGGATATGTTTACTGTGACATAGTTATACCAGAGACGGAGTTTGATGAGACCAATCAGTTTAAAAACCTTGACGGAAAGGACTGGGAATTTTCAAATACTCAGAAAAGATGGCTTGAAAAGATAATCGAACTTTGTGAGAAAAAAGATAAAGACCTCGTTTTTGTTACGGCGCCTGTTGCAAATGTTTCAATGGGATATATAAAAAATTATGAAGCTATAAACGAAGAAATATCGTCGTTTGCTGAAGAAAAGGGTGTTCCGTATATAGACTACAATATTATCAACATGGAAGAAGGGATGTTTACCCATGATAATTTCCGGGATGATGCCCACCTTAATGATAGCGGTGTGAAGATACTTGATGCACATTTTGAAGGCTGGCTGAATGAGGTTTTAGGGTAAATATAATTGACGATAGGCGTTGATTATAGTATTATTTATAGTGATTTATTTTGAAATTTTTTAGGGGGCATATATATGTCAGAAGAAAAGATCAGAGAAAATGATTTAAGTACAACAGGTAATTTTATTCATAGCTATATACAGGAAGATCTTGGGGAAAATTTAAGCCATTTAAATACAAGGTTCCCTCCTGAGCCTAATGGATATCTCCATATAGGTCATGCAAAATCAATTTGTCTTAACTTTGGTTTAGCGAAGCTTTATGGTGGAAAATGTAATCTCCGTTTTGACGACACAAACCCTACAAAGGAAGATGTTGAATACGTTGATTCAATTATAGAAGATGTTAAATGGCTTGGCTTTGACTGGGAAGACAGGCTTTATTTTGCATCAAGTTATTTTGACACATACTATGATATAGCTGTAAAGCTTATTAAAGAGGGGAAGGCCTTCGTTTGTGACCTTAACGCAGACGAGATGCGTGAATACAGAGGAACTCTTTCAAAGCCCGGTAAAAACAGTCCTTACCGTGACAGGAGCGTTGAAGAAAACCTTGATTTGTTTGAAAGGATGAAAAAAGGTGAGTTTGCTGATGGAACAAGGACTTTAAGAGCTAAGATAGATATGGCTTCACCTAATATAAACATGAGAGACCCTGTTATCTATAGGATATCACATTCTCCTCATCATAAAACGGGAAATAAATGGTGTATTTATCCCATGTATGATTTTGCTCATCCTTTAGAGGATACTATCGAGGGTATCACCCATTCAATTTGTACAATGGAATTTGAGGATCACAGACCTCTTTATGACTGGGTGGTTGAAAACAGCGGACTCCCTGCAAGACCAAGACAGATAGAGTTTGCCCGCCTTGGATTGACAAACACTGTAATGAGCAAGAGGCACCTTCGCGCTCTTGTTGAAGACGGACTTGTTGATGGCTGGGATGACCCTCGTATGCCTACAATAAGCGGACTTCGCCGCAGGGGTGTAACACCAGAGGCTATAAGGGATTTCTGCGAGAGGATAGGTGTATCCAAAGCTAACAGTAAAGTAGATAGTTCTCTTCTTGACCACTGTATAAGAGATGACCTTAAGGCTAAAACACCCGTTGTTATGGCAGTGCTCAAGCCCCTTAAGCTTGTTATAACAAACTATCCTGAGGGACAGATCGAGTTTATGGATATTGAAAATAATCCTGAA
>SVDG01000119.1 GCA_015057875.1 Lachnospiraceae bacterium
TTACAGTGTTTGAAACATAACAAGAGGCATATATATGGCTATTACAGCCTTTTCATTATGGCTAGGCAAAACGGTGGGCTTCAGGCTAAATAAGGAGAGATAAAAATGGAACCAAGACAGCTTCTTGATTTTTTACACTTCGGCGAAAGACTTAAATCAGTTATACGTCATTCAGTAACAAGCGAAAACATTCCCGAAAGCGTTGCGGACCATAGCTGGAGACTTTGTCTTTTCGCTTTTGCTTTAAAGGATGAATTTAAGGATATTGATATGGATAAAGTGATAAGGATGTGTATAATACACGACCTGGGAGAGGCTATAACAGGCGATATACCTGCCTTTGATAAAACAGACAAAGACAGAGTATCCGAATTTGGGCTTGCAATAAACAAATTCAGCTCCTTCCCTGCCCCTGTTTCAACAGATTTTGTTGAGCTTTATACCGAAATGGAACAGCAAAAAACAAAAGAAGCAAGGTTTTATAAAGCCCTAGATAAGCTTGAAGCAGTTATCCAACATAATGAGGCAGACCTTTCAAGCTGGACAGAACACGAAAAAGAACTTAACCTTACTTACGGCTATGAATATGTTGAAGAATTTGATTATCTTAAAAAGCTGAGAGATGAAATGAAACAGGATACACTTAAAAAATTAGGAAGGGTGTAAAAAATGCTTGGTATACAGTTAGGCACAATATTAGGCGTTGCATTACTCGTAGTAGGAATAATGACTATAAAAAACAAAGATATATCTCTGATATACAGGATGAGGTATAAATATCAGTTCGTCGATGAAAACAGCAAGGCTGAATGCTCAAAAGACCTTGGATTAAGTGTAATAATAATGGCTGTAGGCTGCCTTATGCTCCCCTATCTTGGTAAAATATCAAATGCATACTGGATAGGAGTAATAATTATACTACTGGGCTACATCAAGCTTATGCTTACCATTAAAAAGATCAACAAAAAAATATTCTGATAAAAAATCCGCAAAAAAACAGTTTTATCAGTCTATATTATTCCCATTATATTATAAGCTGCTTCAATCTACAGGTTGAAGCAGCTCTTTTCTTTTGTTATGCATTTTATATAAAACCTAAGTCCGCTATTACATTTTTAAATCAAATATTTAAGGGCATTCCAGCCACAAACACATACATTACAACAAAATGGCAAATGCTTCCACACATTACAAATAAATGAAAGATCTCATGAGATCCAAAATACCTATGTTTAGAATTAAAAACAGGTAACTTTAAAGCATAGATCACGCCACCTATTGTATAAATAATACCTCCTGCAAGCAACCATATAAAAGCTGCTATAGGAAGACAATTCAAAAGCTGCGTTAAAGCCAATACACAGATCCATCCCATACTTATATACAATGAAGATGAAAACCATTTCGGACAAGTGATCCAAGCCAATTTAACAATAATCCCAATTAAAGCAATTGCCCAAACTACCGTAAGCAAGATTATCCCTGCAGGCTGTGGTAATGCAATAATGCATATTGGAGTATATGTTCCCGCGATCATAATAAAAATCATCACATGATCTATCTTTTTTAATATCCTGTTAACTTTAACAGATAAATCAAATGTGTGGTATGTCGTACTTGCAGCATAAAGCATTATCATACTTGAAATATATATAGTTAATGCTACCATATGGATCCTGTCCGGCTGCATTGATGCTTTGATCAAAAGCGGAGTTGATGCCAATAAAGCCATCATCATTGCTACAAAATGACTAAATGCACTTCCCGGATCTTTAATCGTTACAGTCAATATAAAACACCACCTTGTACATAGTATTGATTACTACGTGTTATAGTTTGTATTATAACCAATATATCAAATAAATTCAACTATATATTTAGAAATTAAAAAATAAAAAAAGGGAAATCTTACAGATTTCCCTTAACTGATCATGAAGCCGAAGCTTTTTTGCTTTTTCTTTTTCTCATCCTTTTAATAGGCTGTCTGTTTTCGTTATAAACATACTCAGGGCCTGAAATACCGTTCACACAGTCTGCTGTGATTATACATCTTTCAACATCTTCTTCTGTAGGTATCTCATACATGATGTCGTTCATAAAACCTTCTATTATAGACCTTAAACCGCGTGCACCCGTTTCTCTTTCAACCGCAAGTTTTGCAATAGCTCTTAAAGCCTCTTCCTTGAACTCAAGGATAACATTATCAAGCTCAAAAAGATACTCAAACTGCTTCGTAATAGCGTTTTTAGGCTCCTGAAGAATCTTAACAAGCTGGTCTTCATCAAGATTGTTAAGAGTTACAACAACAGGAAGACGGCCTATAAACTCGGCAATTATTCCGTATTTAAGAAGGTCCTGAGGCTGAAGCATAGCAAGAAGCTCATCATTTGTCTTTGAATTTTTGCTCTCAACAGAAGCTCCAAAGCCTATAACCTTGTGACCTATCCTGTTCTGTATTATCTTTTCAATGCCGCCAAAGGCACCGCCGCAGATAAAGAGGATATTTGTTGTGTCTATCTGGATGAACTCCTGATGAGGATGTTTTCTTCCTCCCTGGGGGGGGACAGAAGCAACTGTACCTTCAAGTATCTTTAAAAGCGCCTGCTGAACACCTTCACCACTTACATCTCTTGTAATAGAAACGTTCTCGGATTTTTTAGTTATCTTATCTATCTCGTCAATATAGATAATACCTCTTTCAGCTCTTTCAATATCAAAATCAGCTGCCTGAATAAGCTTAAGGAGAATGTTTTCAACGTCCTCACCTACATATCCTGCCTCTGTTAAAGTTGTTGCATCAGCAATGGCAAAGGG
>SVDG01000018.1 GCA_015057875.1 Lachnospiraceae bacterium
GAGGGATGCATGTTAAGTTGGGAGCGCCCTGGATCTCTTTTGTTGAAACGATTCTCTCGCATGTGATAACTGTATGTTTTGCACAACGAGCAAGGTTCTCTGCGTTAGCTGTGAAACCGAAGATCTGTGCGTTACCGTTGATGTCAGCTCTTGATACGTGGATGAAAGCTACATCGGGCTGAATAGCGGGAACTAAAGCGATAGGTCCTGAGCCGTAAGGATCGTCGATGATTTTAACGTCTTTGTTGTAGTCTTTTAAGCTTGAGCCTAAGAATGATTTTGTGGGCATGAAAGGAAGACCCATAGCACCAGCCATGTATCTTAAACCAATACCGAAGTTTGAATGGTCATTGATTTCGATTTTGTTAGGGATGCCTTTCTCGTAGCAACGACGGAAGTTAGGGCCCATACCTGCTACAGCGTATCCAC
Source organism: Lachnospiraceae bacterium (assembly GCA_015057875.1). Classification (GTDB taxonomy): domain Bacteria; phylum Bacillota; class Clostridia; order Lachnospirales; family Anaerotignaceae; genus SIG274. Next base: position 430 of record SVDG01000018.1, read on the forward strand.
ACCATGCGATTTCCATTCTCTTAACGAGACCAGCACCACATGCTAAGTCGCCGGGGTCACAAGGGCTGTCGCCTACGAGTGTTAAGTTGCCGATTTTCTGACGGATCATTTCGTGAGCAGGTGCAACTACCTGGTCACCAGCCATGCCTGCGAAGCCAACTGAGCAGCCATCAAACATAAATGTGCTTACAGCTTCTTTAAGAGACATGCGTTTGTCACTTTTTTTCTTGTAATTAATATCCATTTTACTTTTCCCCTTCCTTTTAGTTTGTTCACTTTCCGGGTTGTTAATAACTTACAAAAAAATAGGCTATTAACAGTTAAAATACTTAATTTTAGAAACTAATTAAGCATTTATATATGAGTACAATAGTAATATACCATAATTGCTAAATATTTGTCATTAGCCAATTTTACAGCCAAAAATGTTCAGATTTTGCAGTTTTGCACAAAACTTTTAATATTATCAACAAATTGACCAAGCAAATTTATGACACCAACTTTTTACGGATTTTTTTTGTACATTTTAACCAAATTACCCTTTTAAAAAAAGTTATTAAGCCCAAAAAACGCTTTTTAAAATGAGGTCAATTTCGTTACACTCCTTTCCTCATTTTACTCTGCAGAGCATATTTTTCATCAACTTTGTTAAATTTTACTTATAACCCGCTATCTAAGCCCATAAAACGATGAAAAAGTCTCCTCCCCACCCCTTCGTTGACATTGTTTTTTCAATCTGCTATAATCGCTGTAACAACTTTATACCTAAACGCTATGAAGGAAAGAGTAAGTACCCACAAAGCCTATAGAGAGCCTTTGATGATGGAAATAAGGTGGCCTTGCGTACCGAAGATGGCTCCGGAGCGGTGTACCGAGGTTTTTAACTAAGGCTACAACAGGCCCGCCTGTTACAGCGGGAAAGTATAACCGTACATACGGCGTACTTGATAAGGTCATATCTGCGAGGATATGATAAAAAGAAGTGGTACCACGGCTTATTCCCGTCTTCTGTTTTTCAGAAGACGGTTTTTTTATTACAGAAAGAGAGGAACACGAAATGCCTATCAAAATACCGAACGATTTGCCTGCAAGGGAAACCCTTGAAAATGAAAATATATTCATAATGACAGAATACAGGGCGCTCCATCAGGATATACGTCCCTTAAAAATTGCTATCCTCAATCTTATGCCAACAAAAATAGCTACCGAAACACAGCTTTTAAGATGCCTTGCAAACACACCCCTGCAGATAGAGATAGACCTTATACAGACAAGCACCTACGACTCAAAAAATACATCTCAGTCACACCTTGAGTCCTTCTATAAGACATTTGAAAACATAAAGGACAACACCTATGACGGCATGATAATAACAGGTGCACCCGTTGAAAATATGGATTTTGAAAATGTAGACTACTGGGGTGAGCTTTGTGAGATAATGGAATGGACAAAAACCCATGTTCACTCAACCTATCATATATGCTGGGCCGCACAGGCAGGTCTTTACTACCACTATGGCATAAACAAGCGTCCTCTCAATAAAAAGAAATTCGGTGTATTCTGCCACACAGTCACCAATCCCAAAGTACGTCTTTTCCGTGGGTTTGACAGCGAGTTTTTCGCTCCGCACAGCAGACATACAGAAATAAGGACAGAAGATGTTGAGGCAAATGATAAATTAAGAGTATTATCAACTTCTGCTGAAGCCGGTCTTTTTGCAGTAGGTGATAAGGAAGGTCACCAGTTCTTTATCATGGGACACTCTGAATATGACCCCGAGACCCTTGCAAACGAATATTTCCGAGACAAAAATGCAGGTCTTGAGATAGAAGTGCCCGTAAACTATTTCCGCAACGATGACCCCACACTTTCTCCCGTTAACCGCTGGAGGGCCCACGGCCAGCTTATGTTCACAAACTGGCTCAACTACTACGTTTACCAGACAACACCCTTTGATATAACAAGCATAAGAAAATAAACCATAAAAAAACCACCGATCTCTCGGTGGTTTTGTCTTTTTATTACCATTTATTGAAACTTACGACATCTTCAAAGGGTTTTCTTGCTTTTTCTCTTGCAGGAGCATCTGTTTTAGGATAGCCTACTGCAAGCACCATCCTTACAGCACTTCCCTCAGGTATACCGAAATATTCCTCCATCTTTTTCTGGTCATTCATGCCGATAACACAGGTAGAAAGGCCAAGCTCCATTGCCTGATAGCACATATTCATACATGCCATGCCAAGGTCACCCTGTGCAAAACGCTGTGTGTCTTTATAATACTCTAACACCGCAGGCATAACGTTTGCCTTCTGCTCAATCATAATAATGAAGGCAGGACATTCCTCTCTCCAGGGAGCTCCTGTCTTTCCGCCATCAACAACGATCGCATCACAAAGCTTTGCTTTTGCATCAGCCTCATCAACAACGATAAACTTCCAGGGCTGTGCATTGCATCCGCTGGGAGAAAGTCTTCCCGCTTCGCAAACCTTTATTAAATCCTCTCTTGCCACAGGCTCTCCGTTATATCCTCTGCAGCTTTCTCTTTTTAATAACATTTCCTCAAACTTCATAAAGCTTCCTCCTTTGTAGATCATCAATCGTCTTTGAATGCATCTTTTATTTTATCGAAAAAACCTTTTTTCTCGTCCTCATCCTCTTTAGGAAGATCGCCGGTTTCCTCGCCAAACTTTCTTAAAAGCTCCTTCTGGCTGGATGTAAGTGATGTAGGCACCTTAACCTTAAGTGTTATTACCTGATCACCTCTGATACGAGGATTTCTTACGTTAAATACGCCCTTACCTCTTATTGTCTGCACAGTATCAGGCTGTGTTCCAGGCTTTATAGTTACAGTCTGCTCGCCATCAATAGTCTTAACGGTGATAGTATCACCAAGGGCCGCCTGAACAAAGCTGATAGGCACATCACAATAGATGTTTGAGCCTTTACGCACAAAATACTCGTGAGGTCTTACATAGATAGTAATAAGAAGGTCGCCGGGGCCGCCGCCTCTTACGCCTGCATCGCCTTTACCTGCAAGACGGATAGTCTGCCCGTTATCTATTCCCTTAGGTATATTTACCTCAAATTTCTTTGTTTTCCTTACCCTACCCTTGCCATCGCAAACATTGCAGGGGTCTTTTATTATCTTTCCGCTTCCGCCACAGGCTGAACATGTCCTCATACTTGTCATAGAGCCGAAAATAGACTGCTGAACGAATCTCTCCTGACCTGTACCGTTACACTTGCGGCAGCTTTCTGCGTGTGTTCCGGGTTTTGCCCCGCTTCCGCCACAGGCTTCGCAGGTATCCACGACCTTGACAGATACCTCTTTTGTTGCTCCAAAAACAGCCTCTTCAAAGGATACGTACATCTCCATACCTATGTCGTTGCCGCGCATAGGTCCATTGTTCCTTCTAGGACTTCCTCCGCCAAAGCCAAACATAGAGCCGAAAATATCGCCCATATCAAAGTCCATACCACCAAAACCAGCACCGCCGCCGAAGCCTCCCTGCTGGTCAAAGGCCGCATGACCAAACTGGTCATATTTGCTCTTTTTGCCGGGGTCACTGAGCACCTCATAGGCCTCGTTCACTTCTTTAAACTTCGCTTCTGCCTCAGCATCACCGGGATGAACATCAGGATGATATTTCTTTGCCTGCTTCCTGTATGCTTTTTTTATCTCATCGTCACTTGCACCTTTTTTAAGGCCAAGGACTTCATAATAATCTCTTTTTTCCGCCAAGTTTTACACCTGCCCCTATCATTTATAACGCACAATGTCACAAGGCCTTAAAGGGCCCTGTGACACCGGATAAAAACTATTAAACTTCTTTGTAATCGCCATCAACAACATCGCTGTCGGGAGCACCCTGTGCGCCCTCCTGAGCCTGTGCCTGCTGATATAATTTCTCTGAAATTTTGTAGAACTCCTCTTTGAGTGCTTCTGTAGCAGCTTTGAGGTTTTCAACATCTGTTTCTGTCATTGTGTCAACAGCAAGTGTTTCTGTCATGCTCTTAAGTTTTGAAAGCTCCTGTTCAACTGCCGCTGTTTCAGCTGCATCGATCTTGCCTTCAAGCTCTTTAAGAGTTTTTTCTGTCTGGAATACGAGCGAATCAGCCTCGTTCTTTGTGTCGATAGCTTCTTTACGTTTTTTGTCAGCCTCTGCATACTGCTCAGCCTCTTTAACAGCTCTGTCGATCTCTTCATCGCTTAAGTTTGTGCTTGCTGTGATAGTGATTGACTGCTCTTTGCCTGTGCCAAGGTCTTTAGCTGATACATGAACGATACCATTAGCATCGATATCGAATGCAACCTCGATCTGAGGGACACCTCTTCTTGCAGGAGCGATACCATCAAGACGGAAGTTACCTAATGTCTTGTTGTCTTTTGCGAGGGGTCTTTCACCCTGTACGATATGGATATCAACTGCTGTCTGGTTATCTTCAGCTGTTGAGAAGATCTGTTTTTTGTTTGTAGGGATAGTTGTGTTTCTCTCGATAAGTCTTGTTGCTACACCGCCAAGTGTCTCGATACCGAGTGAAAGAGGTGTAACGTCAAGAAGGAGAACGCTGCCTGCACCTGCATCGCCTGCAAGCTTACCACCCTGGATAGAAGCACCAACAGCTACACACTCATCAGGGTTGATACCTTTGAAAGGCTCTTTGCCTGTGATCTTCTTAACCGCTTCCTGTACAGCAGGGATACGTGTTGAACCACCAACAAGAAGGATCTTATCTAATTCACTTGCGCTGATGCCTGCATCTGAAAGAGCACTTCTTACAGGGCCCATTGTAGCATCTACAAGGTCTGCTGTAAGCTCATCGAATTTAGCTCTTGTAAGTGTAACATCAAGGTGTTTGGGGCCATCCTGGTTCATTGTGATGAAAGGAAGGTTGATGTTTGTACTTGCTACTGTTGAAAGCTCTTTTTTAGCCTTTTCTGCAGCCTCTTTAAGTCTCTGCATAGCCATTTTATCTGAGCTTAAGTCCATATTTTCAGCTTTTTTGAACTCGCTTAAAAGGAAGTTGATAACTCTCTGGTCGAAGTCATCACCGCCAAGGTGTGTGTTACCTGTTGTTGAAAGAACTTCGATAACGCCGTCACCGATCTCGATAACTGATACGTCAAATGTACCACCGCCAAGGTCATATACCATGATCTTCTGGTCCTGTTCATTGTCAAGACCATAAGCAAGTGCTGCTGATGTGGGCTCATTGATGATACGTTTTACATCAAGACCTGCAATTTTGCCGGCGTCTTTTGTAGCCTGTCTCTGGCTGTCATTGAAGTAAGCAGGTACTGTGATAACCGCCTCTGTAACGGGCTCGCCAAGATAGCTTTCCGCATCTGCTTTAAGTTTCTGTAAGATCATAGCTGAAATTTCCTGAGGAGAATATTCTTTACCCTCAATGTTTACTCTGTAGCTTTCGCCCATGTGACGTTTGATTGAGCTGATTGTGTTTGTAGGGTTTGTGATAGCCTGTCTTTTAGCTGTCTCGCCGATAAGTCTTTCGCCGTTTTTAGCAAAACCAACAACTGAAGGAGTTGTTCTCATACCGTCTGAGTTAACTATAACAACGGGCTGTCCGCCTTCCATAACCGCTACACATGAGTTTGTTGTTCCAAGGTCGATACCGATAATTTTTCCCATAATAAATTTTCCTCCTGAATACTAATATATAAATTTCAATTTCTAACAACATTATTTCGCGGAGGTTCGGAACGAAGAGTTCCGACTTTCATCCGCAGGCGGGATTCACTTCCGCCGAGGACAACACCGAGTCGCCTGCACGCAAGGCTTTGCGTAGAAACAGGCACGAGCGTGTTGAAACCTATGTCTTATCTGGATAAAAATCCCACAGATTTTTATCCAAAAGCCTTGTAAAGCAAGGCGCCTTTTAATTTGCTACCTGGACCATTGAAGGTCTGATAACTTTATCTTTATATTTATAGCCCTTGAGCATAACCATAGTTACCTCATTTTCGCCATAATTTTCATCTTCTATGTGGCTTACTGCCGCATGCACGTTGGGGTCAAATTTTTTTCCCACATCGGGTATCTCCTCAACGCCCATAGCTTTAAATGTTTCTTTAAGCTGTTTTAAAACCATCTCTATTCCTTTATATAAGGGATCTTCAACATCCTTTGATGAAGCAATAGCCCTTTCAAGGTTATCGATAGTGGGTAAAAGCTTTTCTACTGTATCTCTTACTCCATCATCATACATTGAAGCCTTTTCTCTTGATGTACGTTTTCTGAAGTTATCGAACTCAGCAAGTGTCCTCTGGTACTTGTCGAGATATTCAGCAGCTTTTTTAGCATCCTCAGAAACCTCAGGCTCAATTATAACTTCAGGCTCTTCCTTTTCTTCTGCCTTTGCAGCCGCTTCAGCCTCAGCTTTTGCTTTTTCCTTTTCTTCCAGATCCTTAAGCACCGTTTCAAAAACATCCTCCGGCGACTTATTTTCGTTAGTTTCCATTTAAAATAACCTCTTTTCTAGCTTCCATTCTTCTTTACCCCTATACTTTTCTGCATAGCGGTCTCTATGTTGCGGACCATACTGTTAAGTATTGAAACCACCTGAGGATAATCCATCCTGGTAGGTCCAAGTATTCCAATTTTTCCTTTGTTATTGTTTCCTAAATCATAGGTAGCTGTTATAAGCGAGCAATCCTGCATTTCCTCTATGGATATCTCCCCGCCTATCATAACATCTATCTCATTTCCTCCCACACTAAGGAGCTCTGCTATCCTTTCCTTTTCCTCAAGGGTCTGGAAAAGAGTTTTTGCTTTTTCAACATCACTGAACTCGGGGAAGGTAAGTATGTTTTTTGCACCGCTCATATGGATATGAACATTTTCAGCTGTGTTCATAGTTTTCTTTATGGCTGCAAACGCTGCCTCTATTATGTCCTCATACCCTACAAACCTGTGGTATATGTCATCTACCATCTCGTCTGTTATCTCGTTAAGCTCTTTGTCCTTTAAAAGGTCATTAAGCCTTGCAGATATAATATGAAGTGTTGCATCATCGGGCACGTTAAAAAGCGGAGCAACGTGATTTGTTATATAATTTTCGCCTGTGGCGGTAATTATCATCAGGTGACTCTCATCAAGATTTAAAAGGTTTATCTTTTTGAGCGTTGTTTTGTTGTTAAGAGGTCCTGAAATAAGTGTCGTATAGTTTGTAAGCATTGCAAGAGCCTTTGCTGACTCCTCCATAAGATACTCTATACTATCTATATTTTTGGAAATAACGCCCTGCAGGAACTGCTGTTTGTCATTATCCACCTCTTTAAGCTTCATAAGCTGGTCAACATAAAGACGGTAACCCAGGTCTGAAGGTATCCTACCTGCTGATGCATGGGGCTGGATTATAAGGCCCATGTCCTCAAGGTCGCTCATCTCGTTACGGATAGTAGCAGAGCTTATACCCATATCATACTTTTTGGCAATAGTACGGCTTCCTACCGGCTCGCCTGTTGCAATATAGTCGTTGATGATGGACTGAAGAATCTTTATTTTTCTTTCATTCAAAGTCATCTGCCAATACCTCCCGTCTCTTTTGTTAGCACTCACCAAGTTTGAGTGCTAATCTATGTTCTTAAAATATCACCTGACGCCTTCAATGTCAAGTGATATTTACCTTTTTATAATAAAAATTCACTGAAAATAACATTTGAAACATCTATACCCTTATCTGTAATACGTATACCACCATCTGTTTCCTCTATCATTCCCATATCCATATATTTTATGATCATATCTCTGTATACATCGTTCATATCCATGCCAAAGCGTTCCCTGAAAGCCGACCTTTTAATGCCCTCATCCATACGCAGTCCCATGAACATAAACTCGCTTATCCTATCCTCTTTTGTGAGCTTTTCAGCATCTTCCTTTATGCTCTCGTAGTCTTCGGATAAGGCAATATACCTTTCCATATCCTCTGTATTGTGATATCTTTCACCTTTAAAATAAGAATGAGCACCAAGGCCAAATCCTATATATTCGTCTGTACGCCAATAGATGGAATTATGTCTGCTCTCATAGCCTTTTTTTGAAAAATTCGATATCTCATAACGCTTGTATCCGTTCCTGTCAAGTATGTCACAGCTTAAATGGTATATTTCGCGGTCAAAGTCATCATCTATCTCATCAAACTTTCCGCTCTCAAACATATCCTTGAAAGGTGTTCCGTCCTCAATAATAAGGCTGTAGGCTGAAACATGCTCAGGATCGAGAGCCATAACATTTTCAAATGTTTCTTTAACATCCTCTACAGTCTGCCCCGGGAGGGAAAGCATTATGTCTACATTTATATTTTCAAAACCTGCTTCCCTTGCAAGTAAAAAGCTTTCTTTAAATTTTTCCGCAGTATGTATCCTGCCAAGCGTATTTAAAAGCCTGTCCTGCCATGCCTGAAGACCCATACTTAAACGATTTATACCCATTGTCTTATATTCTTTAAGGCTTTCTGCCGTAACGGTACCAGGATTAAGCTCCATAGTTATCTCAGCATCAGCTTTGATATTATAGTTTTCATATAAAGCTTCAAATACCTTTCCCAAGAGTGCTGTATCCACCACAGAAGGCGTTCCGCCGCCTATGAATACTGTTGACACCTCTCTGCCATTCAAACGTCCTGAAAAGGCTCTTATTTCCTTATATAATGCATCCATATACCTTTCCTGCTCTTCTCTTCCGCACGCAAAAGAGAGGAAGTCACAGTAAAGGCACTTCCTTACACAAAAAGGGATATGAATATATATACCAAGGTCTTTTTTCATAAAATCTCTCCAAAAAACAATAGCCACGATAAGTCGTAGCTATTATATCACATTCAGGTCAGTTCTTCATATATGAGATTTCCATCTTTATCAAAACCTTTTATCTCAAGAGGGTAAAACCATACATAATCATTTTCACTTTCTTTATACTTTTCTATAAGTCCGTCATCAAGTCGCACCATAAAAAATCCGTCTTCATCCACCCTTGCTCTTTCTGTTGCGGCATGGTCTCTTCCCACAAAAAGCTTGAACTCGACCTCCTCTATATCCTTGTTGTTTGTAAGCCCTACTACCATATGAAACCTTTCAAGATATTCTGCCATAACTGCCTTATCTTCGCTTATGGGTCTGTAACCTGTAAATCCGCCTCCCGGCATACCCCAGAAAAATAACAGTTTCCTTTTCCCCTCACCTATGGATAAAGCATCATCACCTATCTTACCTATAACAAGCAGATAACCATCTGTATATTCTCCCTCAAGCAGTATCTTGTCTGACGGGCCATAGTGCAGACCTTTTTCATTAGCCCGTAGGAACTCCTGAGGAGTTCTGTATAACCGTGAACGGTCAAAAAGAAGCAGACCAAATATAGCTATAAGTATTATCTGTATAATTATCTGTCTTTTCCTCTTCATTTGACCGCCTCCTTTGCCTTGTATACAGGTATCTCCGCATACATAAGCCTACCATTGTAATTATAGTCAAGGATAAGCATATCGCTTTCATAAGGAAAATCGTTTATGGTAAGGAAACCCACATCTCCCAGCACGCTTCCTCTGCTGTAGCCGCCTCCGCCTAAAAACTGAGTTCCATTCTCGTCTGTAAAACTTGCAGCGTGAAGACCAAAACTCCAGTCCACCGCATCACTGCCAAAATCTCTTGTTCTTTTGTATTTTACGACCATATCACCGTTATCGTAATATTTAAGTTCTTCAAGCGTTACGGTGTCATCATCCAGCCTGAAGCTTTCGTTTATATCCATTTCGTAAACAAGCTCACCGTCAGAAGCATATTCATTATCGTCAAAAAGGAAACCAGCGGCACTTATGCCAAAGCTTGCGGCCTCACCTATAACCATTATAAAAAGCATAACAGCAACAAAGCGTGTGGCTACCCATAGCCAACCTATCCATGGCTTATGCTCACGGTTCAGCGCCCTGCCTATCTCGTCCGCATCTCCCATATATTCAACAACAAGGCGTATAGCATCTTCTTCGCTAATACCACTTTCAAGCATATCCTCATACATATCTTCCATATGCTCATTAAGTTCTTTCCTTATCTCCCCTCGGTCAAAGAAAAATTTAACGTATTTTAACGTATCATCAAGGTAGTTATCCCAGTCCTTAAAACGCATAGGCACCACCGCCTATTATCTTGTTTACTGAAAAGGAAAATTCCCTCCAGCTTTCCTTTTCTTCCACAAGGGCTGTTTTGCCTGATAAAGTTATGCCGTAGTATTTACGTTCTTTTCCATTGTCGCCTGTTTTGCGATAGCTTTTTATATATCCTGCATTTTCCATTTTGTGAAGCACTGGATAAAGAGTGCCTTCTTTAAATTTAAAAACGCCCTCGCTCCTTGCTTCAAGTTCTTTTATTATCTCATAACCGTACATATCCTGCTCCGCCAGCAGAGAAAGAAGCAAAAGAGTGGTGCTTCCGCCCAAAAGATTTTTATCAACTGCCATACTATCCCTCCTATACCTCGATATTCTATGTATATTTATTGTACCTCGAACATCTATGTATGTCAATCAAAAAAAAGACCGTCCATAAGGACGGTCAGACAGTTTTTTAGTAGTTTTCTTTTCTGATCTCGAAGAAGCTCTGTGAATATTTGCAAACGGGGCAAACCTCAGGTGCTTTCATACCAACTACGATATGTCCACAAACACGGCACTCCCAAACCTGAACTTCGCTCTTTTCGAATACTTTAGCTGTTTCAACATTTTTAAGTAATGCACGGTAACGCTCCTCGTGAGCTTTCTCGATAGCCGCAACAGCACGGAACTGCTCTGCAAGGTCATGGAAGCCTTCCTCATCAGCATCCTGAGCCATACGCACATACATATCTGTCCACTCAGCATTTTCGCCTTCTGCCGCATGGAGAAGATTTTCTGCAGTATCGCCAACCTCACCAAGAGCCTGGAACCATAATTTAGCATGCTCTTTTTCATTTTCAGCTGTCTGAAGGAATAAAGCAGCGATCTGCTCAAATCCCTGTGATTTTGCTACAGATGCAAAGTATGTATATTTATTTCTTGCCTGGCTTTCGCCTGCAAAAGCTTCCCAAAGGTTTTTCTCTGTTTTTGTACCTGCATAGGGATTAGCAGCTTTCTTTTCTTCCTTAACTTCTGCAAAAGCCTTTACGCCCTGTCCGCAAATGGGACATTTAAAATCATCAGTCATAGGCCCTTCATGAACATATCCGCAAACTGTACATTTCCATTTTTCCATTTTTAACATCCTCCTAATTAAAAATATAAAAATTCATATTTATAATTATACAATAGTTTTTAAGTTTTGTCTTCATATATTTGACTAAAACCCCTATATATTTTATACTATATTAAGGAGGTATGAATATGGAATTCAAGGATTATTTTCCTATATGGAACAAACTGAACAGCTCTGAGCAAAAAAGAATAGAAAACAGCATCTCTTACCGCAAGGCTCCCAAAGGAACGATACTTCACAACGGTCTTCAGGATTGTCTGGGTCTTCTTGTTATCCGCTCGGGCCAGCTGAGATGTTTTATCATATCCGATGAAGGACGTGAGATAACACTCTATCGTCTTTTTGAACGGGATATGTGTCTTTTCAGTGCGTCCTGTATGATGCGAAGCATTCAGTTTGACATAACCATAGAAACCGAAAAAGACAGCGAATTCTGGATAATTCCTCCTGATGTGTATAAGGAGCTTATGGATGGATCTCTTGCCGTGAGCAACTATACAAACGAGCTTATGGCAACGCGTTTTTCCGAGGTTATGTGGCTTATAGAGCAGATAATGTGGAAAAGCTTTGACAAAAGACTTGCAGCCTTCCTCCTTGAGGAAAGCAATCTTGAGGACAGCCTGTCACTTAAAATAACCCACGAAAAAATAGCCAACCATTTAGGTACAGCCCGCGAGGTAGTTACAAGGATGCTTAAATACTTCCAGAGCGAGGGAATGGTAAGCCTTACCCGAGGCACCATAGAAATAACCGACACCGATAAACTTGAAACCCTAACTACCAAATGAAAGGAGTTTTAAATATGATAAAATACACTATTGAAGGCGGAAGTCTTCCTGTTGTTATCTGCTATCCCGAAAACGGAGAAACTCTCCGTACAGAAAAAGGTGCAATGAGCTGGATGACACCGAATATGAAAATGGAAACAAATACAGGCGGCGGTGCTAAAAAAGCCCTTGGCAGACTTTTCTCAGGCGAGTCTATCTTTATGAATGAATACACACCTGCAGGCGGTCCCGGAATGATAGCTTTTGCTTCAAGTTTCCCCGGATCAATAATTCCCTATCAGGTAACTCCTTCAAGCGGAATAATCGTACAGAAGGGTGGTTTCCTCGCTATGGAAAACGGTCTTGACCTTTCTATATATTTCCAGAAAAAATTAGGCAAAGCCTTATTTGGCGGCGAAGGCTTTATTATGCAGAAAATAACAGGCAACGGCCTTGTGTTTTTAGAAATAAACGGCTACTGCAAGGAATATGAACTTGGCTATGGAGAAAGCATAGTACTTGATACAGGTTACCTTGTAGCTATGAGTGATACATGCACAATGGATATTGAAACCGTAAAGGGTGTTAAAAATATGTTCTTCGGCGGAGAAGGTGTATTCCACACAAGAGTAACAGGTCCCGGAAAAGTTTATATACAGTCAATGCCCATCAGCAATATGGCTCAGGAGTTAGCCCCTCATATACAGATAAACGTAAACAACAAATAAATCAAAAATAAGCCCCTTCATTAAGAAGGGGCATTTTTTATATCTTATAACATTGAAAGTATGTTTGCTTTGGGGATAGCACCAACGCTCTGGTTTGCCACCTCGCCGTTTTTGATGACCATAAGTGTGGGTATGCTCATAACGCCGTATTTTGCCGCAAGTTCCATCTGCTCATCAACGTTTATTTTACCTACTTTGATATCGCTTCTTTCTTCAGCTATCTCGTCGATAACAGGTGAAACCATCCTGCAGGGGCCACACCATGTTGCCCAGAAATCTAAAAGCACGGGCTTATCGCTTTTCATAACTTCCTTTTCAAAATTTTCTAATGTTATATTTAAAACTGACATCTTTATTCCTCCTTGAAAAAATCACTTGTTTTATCTCTTGCTTTATGGCTTTATACTACCATAAGTTTTTACCCTTTTCTGTGATTTTATCACATAAATCAATCCATATCAGCTATTTCTTTATAAAACACATCAAGTATACCGTTATAATTATCCTTCCATGGCTTATTCTTACCGAAATAATGTATTATAACAGCGTTCTTCCTCACCCAGTCAAGGTTTATCTTTTCCTTTCTCGGATCTGCATTGTTAAAAGCGATCGTCCTGTCATTAAGGTTATAGATAAGGTTGTCAACTCTCTTAACCCTGTCTCCGTAAAGAGCTGTCAATATATCCTGGTCAGGAAGTATAAAAACCCTTCCCTTATTATTGGTATAGTCCCTCATATCTTCTAATTTTACCTTCTTCCTTAAAACAGGAAGATTATATAAAAGCACTCCTGTGTTGGTATAGGTAACATCTTTCTGGGCATCTATTCCCAGCCTTAGCTGATTTACCTTTGTAAGCACCTTTTTTATGTTGCTTGTTGCAACAAAATAATTTCCTTCAAAATCCGTTTCATAAAGCTCATTAAGAGGATTTATCACCACAAGGTCAACATCAAGGTAAAGTATCCTGTCAAGGTTGTCAGGCAAAAGCTTTGGTGCCAGCAAACGATAATATATCTGTCTTGGATATCTTTTCGTTTCGGGGAAGCCTTTAAAAAAATCCTCTTCTACCATGATAAAATTACACTCTACATTTTCCGGAACTCCTTCTTTTATCCTTCGTTTATCCCCATTATCAAAATCCGAATTCAGTATGTAGCAGATGTATCTGTCATAACCTCCGTTTTTAACAACAGACTTTATGCAATTTAAAAAAAGATCTATAAAATTTTTATTTATAGCAAACAAAAGGTTCATATTTTTTCTCCTTATGCAAATATTGTTTACATAATATACGAAAAATAAACCAAATGGTTTTAAAAAAAACAGCAGTCCGTAGACTGCTGTTCAAAAACCTTATTTAACTCCCATCCAACCTGAGATTACCATCTTCTGCACCTCTGAAGTACCTTCATAGATTTCTGTTATCTTGGCATCTCTCATCATTCTTTCAACAGGGAAGTCTTTTGTAAATCCGTATCCGCCAAAAAGCTGAACACATCTTCTTGTTACATCACTGGCATTTTCTGATGCAAAAAGCTTAGCCATAGCCGCATAGTGGCTGTAAGGCTCACCGTTCTGTCTTGCTAATGAAGCACGGTAAACAAGAAGTTTTGCAGCCTCTGTGTTTGCCTTCATATCAGCAAGCTCAAACTGTGTGTTCTGGAACTGGCTGATACGTTTACCAAACTGGATACGCTCACTTGTATATTTAACAGTTTCATCAATAGCACCCTCTGCTATGCCGAGAGCCTGTGCGCCGATAGCACATCTGCCGCCGTCAAGTGTCTGCATAGCCATGCTGAAGCCTTTTCCTTCCTGGCCAAGGACATTTTCTGCAGGGATATGTACATTGTCAAAGAAAAGTTCACATGTTGAGCTTCCTCTGATACCCATTTTATTCTCGCTCTTACCTACTGTGAAGCCAGGCATACCTTTTTCAAGGATGAAAGCTGTAATACCTTTTGTGCCAATGCCCTTGATAGACATTGCAAATACAACAACAACATCTGCATAACCACCATTAGTGATGAAAACCTTGCTTCCGTTTAAGATATAGCTTCCATCAGGCTGCTTTTCAGCAAAGCTTTTCTGCATAGCAGCGTCTGTACCTGCAGAAGGCTCTGTAAGAGCAAATGCACCAAGCTTTTTACCCTCACATAAAGGTTTGAGGAATTTCTGTTTCTGTTCCTCTGTGCCCCAGTTATAAATTGGCCAGCAGCAAAGTCCAACGTGAGCTGAGTAGATACAGCTTGTTGCCGCACAAACCTTTGCAAGCTCCTCACATATCATAATGAATGTGATATAATCGATGCCTGCTCCGCCGTATTCCTCAGGGAAGAAGCCGCCCATAAGGCCCATATCTACCATTTTCTGAACTGTTTCGTGAGGGAAACGGTTCTCTTCATCAATTATTGCTGCAAGGGGTTTAACTTCCTTTTCACAGAACTTGGTAACAAGCTCCATTATATCTTTCTGGTCTTCTGTAAGTTTGAACATTGTTTTCTCTCCTTATCTGTAAACAAAGTTTTTATCTTTCTGTTTATTAACGAATGCTGTCATAGCATTTCTCTTATCTTCTGTTGAATTTGTAACAGCAAATGACTGCTGTTCATATGACACACCTGTTGCGATATCGGTCTGCATACCGTAGTTGATACATTTTTTAACTTCCTGAACAGCTATCTGTCCGTTGCCACAGATCATTTCAGCCATTGCCATTGCCTCGTTCATAAGCTCCTCGTGAGGAACTACTTTATTAACAAGACCGATAGAAAGGGCTTCCTCAGCACCTATAACTCTGGCTGTGTAAAGGAGTTCTTTTGCTTTTGCCAAGCCTACTAAACGGGGAAGGCGCTGTGTTCCGCCTGCACCGGGAGTGATGCCAAGGCCTACCTCGGGCTGACCGAATTTTGCCTTTTCTGATGCTATCCTTATATCGCAGGCCATAGCAAGCTCGTTTCCGCCGCCAAGAGTAAACCCGTTAAGGGCCGCAATAACAGGCACGCGCATAGCCTCTATCTTATCATTAAGGTCTGCGCCCTCTTTTCCCCAGAAAAGAGATTCTGATGCTGTAAGAGGAAGCATCTCTTCAATGTCAGCACCTGCGATAAATGCTTTTTCAACACCTGTGATAATAAGTACAAATATACTTCTGTCCTTTTCTACTTCATCGATAGCCTTATCGATATCCTTCATAAAAGCACTGCTTAAAGAGTTGAGTTTTTTAGGGTTATTGAGTGTTAAAACAGCAATAGGTCCCTTCTTTTCTAAAATTACCCAGTCCATAATATCTCTCCTTTTTAATATTTTTTCATTTTTTATAGTACCAAAAATCATACCAAATAAAAACCCTAAAATACATAAATTTACAAATTTATTTAATGATTCCTCTTTTTGTGAAGTCGTGTATCACCAAATTTATTTACACATTCCGCCACAACTGTCTTGTCATGTGATTACAAATATGCTACACTAAATACCGTGTGAAAAATCTCCGTAAAAAATTTAAAGAATCGAGGAAAACTATGACAATACAGGAAGAAATAAAAATATGGAAAGAAAAAAAGGATGCGGTTATCCTTGCTCATTTTTATGTTGATGCCGAAGTTCAGAAAATAGCAGACTACACAGGCGACTCCTTCTATCTCAGCAAGATCGCCGCAAACCTGCCTAACAAGGTGATCGTTTACTGCGGTGTTTCCTTTATGGGCGAAAGCGGATGCCTTTTAAGTCCCGATAAAAAAGTGCTTATGCCCGATATAAATGCAGACTGTCCCATGGCGCACATGGTAACAAAACAGGAGGTTGACGAGGCAAGGGCAAAATACGATGATCTTGCGGTTGTTTGCTACATAAACTCAACAGCAGAAATAAAATCCTGGTCTGATGTAAGCGTAACAAGTGCAAACGCTGTACAGATAGTTAAAAACCTGCCTAACAAAAATATACTTTTTATACCTGATAAAAACCTCGGCCGTTTTGTTGCGGCTCAGGTACCTGAAAAAAATGTTATGCTTGTAAAAGGCTATTGCCCCATCCACGAAGCTATATCTCTTGAAGAGATAAAAGAGCTTAAAGCAGCTCATCCCGATGCAGAGATACTTGTCCATCCTGAAAGTTCAAAGCCCGTTTGTGACATAGCAGACTACGCAGGCTCAACATCAGGCATAATAAACTACGCAGCAAAAAGCGATAAAAAGGAATTTATCATCGGTACAGAGATAGGCGTAAAATATGAGCTTGAAAAACAAAATCCCGATAAAAGCTTTTACTTCCCTGCAACACCTCCCGTATGTAAGGATATGAAGCTTATCACTCTTGAAAAAATACTCCATGTTTTAAAAACAGAGGAAAATGAAGCAAGCGTAGATGATACACAGGCAAAAGCTGCAAAAGCTACCCTTACAAAAATGCTTGAGCTTGCAAAATAAAAGGAGACAAAAAAATGGCAAATGAATTAACTGTTGATGTAGTCATCGTAGGTGCAGGTGCAAGCGGTCTTTATTCCTCCCTTAATATTGCACCTGATAAAAAAGTTCTTCTTATCTGCAAAGAAGACCTTGAAAGCTGTGATTCTATGCTTGCACAGGGCGGTATATGTGTTCAGCACGATGAAAATGACTATGACGACTTTTTTGAAGACACTATGCGTGCCGGTCATTATGAAAACCGTGAAGAAAGCGTTGATATAATGATACGTTCAAGCAGGGAGATCATAGACGACCTTATCCGTTTAGGTGTTGATTTTGACAAAGAACAGGACGGAAGCCTTAAATACACCAAGGAAGGGGCTCATTCCCGTGCCCGTATATGCTTCCATCAGGATATAACCGGACGTGAAATAACAAAAACTCTTCTTGAAAGAGTAAGAGAGCTCCACAACGTTACCATTATGGACTACACAACAATGACAGACATAATAACAGAGGGTAACCGTTGCCTTGGCGTTAAAGCAATGACAAGAGGCGAGCTTGAAATAAATATATATGCCAAGGATACTATCCTTGCAACCGGCGGCATTGGCGGTCTTTATGAGCATTCCACAAACTTCCCCAGCCTTACAGGTGACGGAGTAAGGATAGCCAAAAACCACGGTGTTGAAATGGAGCATCTTGACTATGTGCAGATACATCCCACAAGCCTTTATACCGATAAACCCGGAAGGCACTTCCTTATATCCGAATCTGCAAGAGGTGAAGGCGCAATACTCTTAAACCACAAGGGTGAACGCTTTGTTGACGAGCTTCTGCCCAGAGATAAGGTATCTGAAGCTATTTATAAAGAAATGGAAAAAGAAGGCGTAAAACATGAATGGCTCTCCTTTGAAAAGGTTCCTGTTGAGGATATAGAAAACCACTTCCCCAACATTTACAGAACTTGTCTTAACGCAGGCTATGACATAAAAAAAGAGCCTATTCCCGTTGTTCCCGCTCAGCATTACTTTATGGGTGGGATACATGTTGACAGCGACTCAAAAACTACAATGGATAACCTTTATGCTGTAGGCGAAACAAGCTGCAACGGAGTGCACGGCAAAAACCGTCTTGCAAGCAACAGTCTTCTTGAGTGTCTTGTTTTTGCAAAAAGAGCAGCAACAAAGATATCAGCCGGAAAGGATGTGGAATGATGTTAAATCCTATAACGATGCAGATAGCTACCGATAAATACATACGTCTTGCCCTTGAGGAGGATATCAACAGCGAGGACGTTTCAACCAACTCCGTAATGCCCGCATATAAAAAAGGTGAAGTAAAGCTCATTTGCAAAGAAGATGGCATAATAGCAGGTCTTCCGGTATTTGAACGTGTTTTTAAAATACTTGATGAGAATACAGAAGTGGAGTTTTTCGTTAAAGATGGTGATGCCGTTAAAAAAGGTGACCTTATGGCTGTTATAACAGGCGATATCCGCGTGCTTCTTTCAGGCGAAAGAACAGCACTTAACTATTTACAGCGCATGAGTGGAATTGCAACATATACTCGTTCTGTAGTAAAATTATTGGAAGGGTCAAAAACCACTCTTCTCGATACAAGAAAAACAACTCCCTGTATGAGGATATTTGAAAAATACGCTGTTAAAGTAGGCGGAGGAACAAACCACCGCTATAACCTTTCAGACGGAGTAATGCTTAAAGATAACCATATAGGTGCCGCAGGCGGTGTTAAAGAAGCAGTTGCAGCCGCTAAGGCATACGCACCCTTTGTCCGTAAAATAGAGGTCGAAACAGAAAACCTTGATATGGTAAAGGAAGCTGTTGAGGCAGGAGCCGATATAATCATGCTTGATAATATGACCCCTGACGAAATGGCTGAAGCTATACGCATAATAGATGGACGAGCTGAAACAGAATGCTCGGGAAATATGACAAAAGAAAACATAGCAAGAATAACGAAGCTTGGTGTTGATTATGTATCAAGCGGTGCTTTAACTCATTCCGCACCCATCCTTGACATAAGCCTTAAGCATCTCAAGCCCATAGAATAAGTAATTCAGAGGTGAAAAAATGACAGGAGCAGAACGCCGGAAAAAAATAATCTCTCTTATGAAGGAATCATCATCTCCCCTTTCAGGCGGAGCCCTCGGAAACGCAACAGGTGTAAGCCGTCAGGTAGTTGTTCAGGATATTGCTCTGCTGCGTACAGAAGGCTACTCAATAATTGCTACTGCACGTGGATATATTCTTGATAAAGCTGAAGAAAATGTTCGTTTATTCAAAGTTCGCCATGACGAAGAGCGTACAGAAGAGGAGCTTACGACCATAGTTGATCTTGGCGGATGCGTTGTGGATGTAATGGTAAACCACAGGGTATACGGAAAGATGACTGCACCCCTTAACATAAAAAACCGCAGGGATGTTCAGGCCTTTTTAAATAACCTTAAAACAGGTAAATCCGCACCTCTTTTTAAAGTAACAAGCGGATATCATTTCCACCACATAAGTGCTGAAAGCGAAGATATACTTGATGAAATAGAAGAAGCCTTAAAGGAGAAAAATTTCCTTACAGAGATATTCCAATACGAAATAGAAGAAGCATAAAAAAATCCGATGTGAACACATTCACATCGGATTTTTAATTTTGTTATTCTCCTGCTATAAAAAGCACACCCATAGCACCGGGCCCACAATGACTTGAAATTATACTGCCTGCTCTTGTAACGAGCACCTCTTTAAAATGTCCGAGTTCCTTCACTCTGTTTATAACCGCTTCAACAGTCTCATCTCTTTCCCCTGAGTAGGTTACAAAAACTCGGCTGTCTTCCGCCCTTTTAAGGTCCTCTTCCATATCACTTACATATTCGTCAAATACCTTTTTCATCTTTCCTCTGTATTTTTTACCGGGATGCATACTGCCATCCACAACGCTGATATAAGGATGGATTTTAAGGGCGCTGCCTGCAATAGCCGCAACACCGCTACAGCGTCCGCCTCTGTGCAGATATGTAAGAGTATCAACAACAAAACTTGCTCTTACCCTGGGCTTAAGAGCCTCTATCCTTTCGATTATCTCATTTACCGAAAAGCCATTATTCGCCATTTCCGCCGCTTCTATTATAAGAAGTCCTGTTCCTGTTGAAAGATTTTTGGAATCAATAACGTGTATCCTGTCCTCAGCTTCAAGCTCCTGTGCCGCAAGGGCCATAACACTTCCGCTAGCAGACATACTGCCTGATATCGAAAAACAGATTATCTCCTTAGCCTCTTCAAGTCTTTCTTTAAAAAAGTCAACCGCCTCTCCCGGGGAAAATGTAGCTGTTTTTGGTGTTTTGTTTTCTCTGTCCGACCAGATATATATTTCATCGGGTGTTATATCAACACCATCTATAAACTCATCATCTCCCAGATGGATATGCAGCGGCAAAACAGAAATCCCATATTTTTTCAATAGTTCTTCTGATAGATCACTTGTGCTGTCCGTAATAATACTAACAGGTATCATAATACTTCCTCCTTTACC
>SVDG01000019.1 GCA_015057875.1 Lachnospiraceae bacterium
ATGGATATCCTTGACAGATCTCTTGCGGAGGTATTTAAATGAAGCTTTTAACTTTTAAATATAATGGAAAAACACAGGTCGGTTTCCTTGAAAACGACAGGGTATATACCATTGAAAAATACAGTAATATGGTGGAGCTTATAAATAACGCTACAGCAGAGGAGCTTTCTTCCTTTAAGGCTGACGGAAACGGAATCCCCTATGCTGATATAGAAAAATGTGCACCTATACCTAATCCTGCACAGGATATAATCTGCCTTGGCGTAAACTATGCGGCCCATGCAGAGGAAAGCGCAAGGTTCAAAAAAGAGCTTTATGATAAAAATGCACAGTATCCTGTTTATTTCTCAAAAAGAGTTGATGAGGCAGTTGCAGACGGCGGATTCATTGAAAGCCACAGCGACATGGTAGACAGCCTTGATTATGAAAGTGAGCTTGCAGTCATTATAAAAGGCGATGTTAAAAACGTAAGTGAAGAAGATGCTCATAAATATGTTTTCGGTTATACTATCCTTAATGATGTAAGTGCAAGAAATGTTCAGACAAGACATAAACAGTGGTATTTCGGCAAAAGCTTAAGCGGTTTCTGCCCTATGGGCCCTTATATCGTTACTGCAGATGAGATAGCTTATCCTCCTAAACTTGATATAAGATCAAGGATAAACGGAGAGCTTAGACAGGATAGCAATACATCACTCCTTCTTTTTGGTATCGACTATGTTATAAGTGAACTTTCAAGAGGAATGACGATAAAAAGCGGAAGCATAATTTCTATGGGTACACCTGCAGGTGTAGGCATGGGCTTTACACCTCCTAAATTCCTTAAAGCAGGGGATAAGGTAGAGTGCGAGATAGAAAAAATAGGTGTGCTTACAAATATAGTAAAATAACATTAAAAGCCGTGGTAACACGGCTTTTTTATTTGTTTAAAGAAAATTTTTCATAATGTGAAATCAAAGAGCCTGCACGGGAAGTTTGTTAAAAATTTGTTAAGTTTTGACCAGATTATACTTTGCATAGACCGTGTATATGTGTTATGATAATAAATAGACTTTTAGAGGATTTGACATAAAAATACACGATTCTACCCATTTTTGGCCAGGAGGAATTGTTAATGAAAATAGGTATAGACGTTGGTTCTACCACTATAAAATGTGTAGTTCTTGATGAACTGAATAACATCATATATCGTTCTTATGAAAGACATTTTGCTATGATAGTTGAAAAGACTGTTTCAGCTATCAGGGCAGCAAAAGAAAGATTCAACATAACCGAGCCGGTCAGCTTATCAATATCAGGCTCTGCGGGCATGGGCCTTGCGGAATGGAGCGGTGTGCCCTTTGTTCAGGAGGTTTATGCAACAAAGGTAGCGGTAAACAGCAGGATACCTGATACAGATGTAGTTATAGAGCTTGGCGGAGAGGATGCAAAGATACTTTTCCTTCAGGGTAATCTTGAGGTAAGGATGAACGGAAGCTGTGCCGGAGGTACAGGTGCATTTGCTGACCAGATGGCTAACCTTCTTGACGTGACAGTTGATGAGATGAACGACCTTGCCAAGGATCACGATAAAATATACACAATCGCATCCCGCTGTGGCGTTTTTGCAAAAACAGACGTTCAGCCACTGCTTAATCAAGGTGCAAGAAAAAGTGATATTGCGGCAAGTATACTTTATTCTATCGTTAACCAGACTGTTACAGGCCTTGCACAGGGTCACCCCATAACAGGTAAGATAGTTTATCTTGGCGGACCTCTTACATTTATGTCAGAACTCAGAAAAAGCTTTGATGATACTCTTAAATGTGAGGGCATATGTCCCGAGGATTCATTATATTTCGTAGCATTGGGTGCTGCTCTTTATTCCGATGCTGTAATAGACCTTGATGAAGCCCTTGAAAAAATGGAGAAGTTCAAAACAAAAACAGCCAATACGTTCCTTCCTGCTCTTTTTGAGGATGAAAAGGAGTATGAGGCTTTCAAGGTGCGCCATGCAAAGGATACTGTACCTGTTTATAAGGATTACAGAAGCTTTGCGGACGAGGCATATCTTGGTATAGATGCGGGCTCAACAACACTAAAAATAGTTTTAACAGATAAAAACGGTAAGATAGTTTATTCAAAATACAGCCAGAACAAAGGCAACCCTATAGACGTTATCAGGGAGTTCCTGCTTGAGGTTTATGAAACTATTCCTGATATGAAAATAGTTTCTTCTGCGGTAACAGGTTATGGCGAGGAAATGATAAAAAATGCCTTATGTATAGATAACGGGGTGGTTGAAACGATCGCCCACTTTACAGCGGCTAAAAAGTTTATGCCTGACGTTGAATTCATTATTGATATCGGCGGACAGGATATGAAGTGCTTTAAAATACGCAATGGTGCTATTGATAACATTTTCCTTAATGAGGCTTGCTCATCAGGCTGTGGCTCATTCCTTCAGACCTTTGCAAGCTCAATGGGATACGAGATAGAGGACTTTGCGGAAAAAGGTCTTTTTGCAAAAAATCCCGTTGACCTTGGTTCAAGATGTACTGTTTTTATGAACTCATCTGTTAAACAGGCACAGAAAGACGGAGCAACGGTAGAGGATATTTCTGCAGGTCTTTCCATAAGTGTTATCAAAAATGCTTTATATAAAGTTATAAGGGCACATTCACCTGAGGAGCTTGGTAAAAAAATAGTTGTTCAGGGCGGTACATTCTATAATAATGCAGTTTTACGTGCTTTTGAGCAGGAGATGGGCGTTGATGTTATAAGACCTGATATAGCAGGCCTTATGGGTGCTTATGGTGCAGCTTTATATGCACAGGAAAACTCAAGAGGCGAAAGTACTCTTCTTGGTGCGGATGCACTTAAGGATTTTACATATACGGTTAAGGCTGTTACCTGTAATGGCTGTAACAACCACTGCAAGCTTACTATAAATGACTTTAACGGAAGAAAATTTGTTGGCGGCAATCAGTGTGAGCTTCCTGTCAGCCAAAAGGTAAGGGACACATCCCTTGATATATATAGCTACAAGCTTGAATTGTTGGATAGCTACAAGCCTAAGGGTGGTACAAGGGGCAGGATAGGTATACCTATGGGCCTTAATATGTATGAGATGCTTCCTTTCTGGCATGCATTTTTTACAAGCCTTGGTTTTGAGGTAGTTATGTCAGGCTTCTCAAACAGAGAAACATATTTAAGAGGACAGGGTACTATACCTTCCGATACAGTTTGCTTCCCTGCAAAGATGCTCCATGGACATATACAGAAGCTTATAGATGACGGTATAGAAAATATCTTCTATCCCTGCATGACATATAATTTTGATGAAAAAGCGGGAGATAACCATTATAACTGTCCTGTAGTTGCTTATTACCCTGAGGTAATAGAGGCAAACGTGCCTGAGCTTAGCAAAGTAAATTACATTATGGACTATGTAGGTCCCCACAGGGCAAAGGATTTCCCTAAAAAGATGCATGGCATAATGTGTAAATATTTCAGCGGGATAAACCTTCGCGATGTGCAGAAGGCGGCCGATGAAGCATATAGGGAATATGACAGTTATATGTCAAACATAAAGAAAAAAGGACAGGAGATAATCGAAAAGGCAAGAAGCCTTAACAAGAAGATAATCGTCCTTGTTGGCAGACCCTATCATGTTGACCCTGAGATAAGCCATGGTATACATAAGCTTATAACAAGCCTTGGACTTGCGGTTATAAGCGAGGACTGTTTACCTCATCCCGAGCAGAAGTTCAGAGTAGGCGTGCTTAATCAGTGGACATATCATTCAAGACTTTACTCTGCTGCAAAATATGTATGCGATGAAAACGATATGTATGTTATACAGCTCGTATCATTCGGTTGTGGTGTAGATGCCATAACTACAGACGAGGTAAGGATGATACTTGAGCATAACAACAAGCTTTATACACAGATAAAAATAGACGAAATAACAAACTTAGGTGCAGTCAAGATAAGGGTAAGGAGCCTTCTTGCTGCCATAGAATACGAAGAAAGGAGAAGATGATAAATGGCAAAGACAAGTCCCCATTTCCCTGAAAGAGTTGAATTCACAAAGGAAATGAAAAAGGATTACACTATACTTATACCCCAGATGGCACCCTTGCACTGGAATATCATGTCTCCCGTATTTACTGCAAACGGTTTTAATGTCGAGATACTTAACTTTGAAGGTGACGAGGTAGTACAGACAGGCCTTAAATATGTACATAATGACACTTGTTATCCTGCTCTGCTTACAACAGGCCAGATGATATATGCCCTTAACAGCGGCAAATATGATCCCCACAAGGTGGCTATGGTCATTATGCAGTCCGGTGGCGGTTGCCGTGCATCAAACTATATCCATCTTCAGCGTAAAGCTCTTGCAAAGGCGGGCTACGGATATGTTCCCATCATTTCAGCCAATATGTCCAAGATGGAGAAAAACAGCGGTTTTGATGTATCTATTTCAATGATACTTCAGCTTATTGCAGGTATGGTTTACGGTGACCTTGTTATGCTTTTATCCAACCAGGTACGTCCTTATGAGATAAATAAAGGCGATACTGACAGGGTGATAGCTAAATGGACTAAGATACTTGGCAACGAGTTCTATGAAAACAAGAGACAGGGCTTTAAAAAGATAGCTAAAAACCTTAATGCTGTGGCAAAGGATTTTGCGGCTATACCAATTAAAATAGAAAAGAAAATAAAAGTCGGTGTTATCGGGGAGATCTATGTTAAATATTCACCCTTTGGTAACAACCATCTTGAGGAATTTTTAAGTAAACAGGACTGCGAGGTCATGATACCTTCTCTTTTAGGCTTTATTCTCTTTAAAGCCGATGTAAGGATCGAGGATATCAAGCTTTACGGTGGAAGCCTTGTTAAAAAATACGGTGTAAATGCCCTTATAAAATATCTGCTTAAAATGGAGGATATGCTTATCAAGGCTATAAGTGCACATCCCCAGTTTACAGCACCCGAATACTTTATGAAAACAAAAGCACTTACAGAGGGCGTTATAGGTTATGGTAACCGTATGGGTGAGGGCTGGTTCCTTACAGCGGAGATGCTTGAGCTTGTTAAAAAGGGCTATGAAAACATAGTATGTGCACAGCCCTTCGGCTGTCTTCCCTGTCACGTTTGCGGTAAGGGAATGATAAACAAAGTAAGACGTATCGACCCCAGGGCCAATATTGTTGCGGTTGAGTATGACCCCGGTGCAACAAAGGTAAATCAGGAAAACCGTATCAAGCTTATGCTTGCTGTTGCAAAAGAAAATATTTTAGGTTCAAAGTAAAAGATCAAAGCCTCTCTTAATGAGAGGCTTTTGTTGTTTGGTAATAAATGATATACAAAACTATAGGCTGTTGAAACAAGGCAAGCGGTATGATAAACTTAATAAAATTAAAAATTGGAATTTATAAAGGGAGGATTGCTGTGAAAAGAAGTGTTTCTATTATGATTACGGTTTTAATTTTTTCACTTGCTGTTACCTTGATAGATGCATTTGTTCACCCCGATTATTTTGTTAAAATACCTATCAAGGTTGTATTTTTTCTGGCTTTACCTATGTTGTTTTTTATTAAAAATAAAGGAGCTTTTGAGGATTTTAAAAGGCTGTTTATATGGGATAAGAATGGAATTATTAAATCATTGGTGCTGGGTGTTGGGATATATGCTGTTATAGTAACAGGTTATTTTATGACAAGAAATGTAATTGACTATTCCAATGTTACATCGACTTTGACTGATGGCATGGGCATTACTGCAAAAAACTTTATTTATGTTTCGTTATATATTTCGCTTATGAATTCTTTCCTTGAGGAATTCTTTTTCAGAGGTTTTGGTTTTATAACACTTAAAAAATATAAATCAAGGAAATTTGCTTATTTATTCAGCTCCTTACTGTTTGCAATATATCATATAGGTATGCTGATAGGCATGTTCAATTTCAGTGTTTTGTTATTATTGATGGCGGGACTTATCGTGGGAGGATGTATATTTAATTATCTTAATGAATTAAACGATAGTATTTATCCGTCTTGGTTTGTTCATATGTTTGCCAACTTTGCCATAAATACGGTTGGATTTATACTGTTTGGTATTTTATAATATGGTATACATTATTTATCAGTTGCGGCGATGGATACTTTCTGTTTTTTGTAAATGCCATAAGGAATTGATAAAATATGATTATAGTTGTAAAAAAAAATAATATAATGTATAATACTTGGCGTATGTATTTATAAATACGGTTTTGGAGGAGAATTTATAATGAATTATTTTAGTATGTCCGAATATAAAAAATTCCTGAACTGGGAAAAACCCGGCGCACTTCTTGCGTGGATAAATATAGTTTTATTTTTACCGCTTATTTTCCCTTTAGGCATCTACTGCTACTGGAAGAGAAACAAGGTAGATAAAACAGCAAGCCTTCATACATGGAAAATATTCCTTTTATTCGGTATAATGATGACTATCACAGCCTTCACTCTTATTGCAAGGAGCGGAAGCGTACCTATGAGCTTGTTTTTGGGCCTTGCTCTTATTGGTATAGGTATTTACAGAAGAAGGATCGCATTTGTTCGTATGGATATAATCGGTTGCCTTCTTGTTGGCCGTGAGTTCAATGTAAGGAATATCTCTTTAGCTATCAAAAAATCTGAGAAGGTAGTTCATAACGAGATAGATAACATGATCAAAAGCGGTATGCTCCCCGGTGTAAGAGTAAGCTATGATACTAACGAGGTTTATGTACCCGGATACAGCGGTGACGGTATGGATGAGTATGTTGCAAAGGCTATGGCTGAGGAAGAGGGCGTTGATGTAGAAACAGTTCTTCAGGAGAAGGCTGCTTTTGAAACAGAGGAAGAGGTTGAAGCATATTCAGACCTTAAGAGAAAGAACAACATTAAAAACCATCCTCTTTATACAGGCATTTGTGCTGCATGCGGTGAGAAGATGAGCGAAGAGGCTATTGCAAACCAGAAATGCAATATCTGCGGTCGTGTTTATGAAAAACCTGAAGAGGATAGCAACTATTTCTAAAATATAAGGCAGTCTTAAGACTGCCTTTTTTTATTGTGTTTTTATTTGATTTTAGCTATACTTATCCTATATTGACATACGGAGGTTTGTTATGCATAAAATCCTTGCTTTTATAGTATTTATACCCGGAATTATATATGCGTTTTTGCTTGTTAAAAGCGCTCTTTCAAAAGAAGATGGCATGGGAAAAGAAAAGGGGAGCTTTGCTTTTATGGCGGCCTTTGAGGCAGGAGCTTATTTTCTTGGAACAATGGGTTTTTCGGATTATATTTTCAATTCCTTGATACTTAAGAAAAAGAAATGGGCAGAGGATAAACGCATGGTGGGAACGATGGTGGCCTGCTGTATTGTTCCTAACACCATAATTGCCTCTACATATTTAAGAAATGGCGGAAATGTAAGTATTGTGCTTCTTATGGTTTGTATATGCGGTGTTGCCTTTGGTTCATTTATGGGCTCGAGGGCGATGTCGGCTGTAAAGGAAAGTACGCTCAGATTGGTTATTGGAATTGCTATGACGGTATCAATATGTGCACTTTTATTCAAAATGTTTTTTGCTTCAGGATTTTCTTCTGCGGAAACTACCATAAGTACAGCAAAGATCATTATAGTTGCACCTATTGTGTTTGTTCTTGGTTTTATAAATATGTTCGGTATACCTATGAAGCCTACATCAACGGCACTTTTTCTTTTGCTTGGCCTTGAACCTATGAGTGCCCTTACTCTTATGACGGCGATGAGCATAGCAAGTCCTCTTTCGGGAGGTATCAAGGTGATCAAAAGCGGTAACTACAACAAAAAATTTGCCTTTGCGGCAGTTACCTTCGGAACATTAGGTGCCATTATAGGAACAAGATTTACAGTATCGCTTGATGCTAATGTTTTGAATATTATACTTATTATAATGCTTATTGTTGCAACAATATCTATGCTGAAACCCAATAAAGCAAAATAAAAAGGTGACCTTTTGGTCACCTTTTTTATTTTATAATATTTCTTTCATTGCATTTATCATAGCATCCATTTCTTCGTCTGTGCCGATAGTTATACGAAGACAGTTATCTATACGAGGAAGAGAAAAATAACGGATGAAAATATTCTTTTCCTTAAGTGCTTCGAATATGAACTTTGCATCTTTTTCATTATGCTCGGCGAGTACGAAGTTGGTGTGGGAAGGATATACCTTAAAACCGAGCTTTTTAAGCTCATTGGATGTTCTTTCCCTTGTTGAGATTACCTTTGCTGTAGTTTCGCGGAAATATTCATCGTCTTTAACGCTTGCTGTGGCAGCTTCAATGGTTATGGCGTCTATGGTGTAGCTGTTGTATGAGTTCTTAACAGCCTCCATAGTGTTTATAAGCTCTTCCGATGCGATCGCATAGCCTATACGAAGGCCCGCCATAGAGCGTGATTTGGAAAATGTCCTTGCAATAACAAGGTTATCATATTCCTTAAGCAGAGAAAGTGCGCTTTCAGCACCAAAATCAACGTATGCCTCATCTATTATAACTATAGAATCGGGGTTGTTATCGAGTATTTTTCTTATAAAATCAAGTCCCTGAAAAAGACCTGTAGGTGCATTGGGAGAGGGGATGATAACGCCGCCGTTTGGCTTTTTATAGTCATCGGCATCTATTGAAAAGTCCTCTTTAAGTGCAGGGTTTTCGTAGGGGATAGAAAAAAGTGAGCACCATACTTTATAGAATGTATATGTTATATCGGGGAATAGTATAGGCTTATCCGAATTAAAGAAAGACATAAAGGATATGGCTAAAAGGTCATCTGAGCCGTTACCTAAAAATATATTTTCTTTTTTTACTCCGTGATATTTAGCAAGTGCTTCTTTAAGCTTTGTTGCGTTGCTATCGGGATAAAGCTTTAAGGATGCGCCATTAAAGTTTTTAATTGCCTCCATTGCTTTTGGTGAAGGAGGATAGGGATTTTCGTTGGCATTAAGCTTTATAAAGCTTTTTAATTTGGGCTGTTCACCGGGAACATAAGGGTCTATCTGTCTTAATTTATCTGACCATGGTTTTGTCATTTTGTTTCACCTCTGTATTTTAAAGTAAGCTTTTTAAAGCTTTCGTAGGAATTTTCTATAGTTTCGGGGCTTACGCAGTAGGCTATCCTGAAATATCCAGGGGTACCGAAGGTAGAACCAGGAACAAGAAGAAGACGGAACTCTTTTGCGGCTGTGCAGAATTCCACATCATCTTCAATAAGTGATTTGGGGAACATATAAAATGCTCCGTCAGGCATTGCCATTTCAAAGCCTAAGGATGTAAGCATATCATAAAGCCTATTGCGGTTTTTTTCATAAACTTCAAGGTCTGCCGTTTCATCCATGCATACGCCTATAACTCTCTGCATAAGAGAAGGAGCGTTTACAAAGCCCATTATACGGTTGGCTACCGTAAGGGCGTTTATCATTTCGTCATATCCGTCTATGGTGTTATTTACTAAAACATAGCCTATCCTTTCGCCGGGGAGGGATAATGCCTTGCTGTAGGAATATGCCACAAAGCTGTTGTCATAATATTTTGTAACAAAAGGAACATCTGCCCCTGTGTAAACAAGCTGTCTGTAAGGTTCATCGGATATAAGATAAATTGGTTTGCCATATTTTTTCTGTGCGGTATCCATTATACCGGATATTTTTATTATTGTTTCTTCGGGATAGATAACGCCTGTGGGGTTGTTGGGTGAGTTTATTATAACTGCCCTTGTTTTTTCGTTTATCTTTGACTCAAAGTCATCCATATCGGGCATAAAAGTGTTATAGTCAGGCTTTACGGTAACAAGCTTGCCGTCATAAAGACTGACATAGTTTTTGTATTCACCGAAGAAGGGCGCAAAGGCTATGACCTCATCACCATTATCGAGGATACATCTGAATATTATATTAAGTGCCGCCGCAGCCCCTGTTGTAAGTATGAAATTTGAAAGTGAAAACTTTGTGACGTATTTTTTGTTTATTGTGTCGGCTAAAGCTTCTCTTACATCCTCGTAGCCGGAGTTTGACGTATATCCATGCAGAAAACATGGGTCTGTGTTTTTTGCTATATCAACTATTGCTTCGGTTACAGAGGAAGGTGCTGGTACGCTTGGATTGCCCAGGCTAAAATCGTATACATTTTCTTTGCCGTAGATTGTGGCGAGGCGTTTCCCCTCTTCGAACATTGCCCTGATGGCTGATGAGCCTGATGTAAATGGCTTCATTTTTTCTGAGATCATTGTTTTACCTTCTTTTCTAAAAGCTTATGGCTTATTATGTTTTTTTGTGCGAGAACTTAATTGGTTTTGGAATGTGTATTTTGCGTTCAGGACTGATCCCGAATTTATCGGGAGAGCTTAGTATATCTTTATATAGAGCCTCAACATTGTTGGCAAAGGCTTCGGCTGACAGAGATTCTACATAAGCAGAGGCATTTTCTGCTATAACTTTCATTTTATCTTTATCTGATAATAGAGAGCATATCTTACAGCCAAGGTCGTTGTCGTTTTCGAAAACAACTCCTGTTTTTCCGTCAACGATAACACCCTCTATGCTGCTATCTTTTTTTGCTATGATCGGTACTCCGGCTGCCATGCTTTCGGCAAAGGTAAGCCCCTGTGTTTCAGAAACGGAGGCTGTAACAAAAACATCACCAAGCTGATAATATATTCCTATATCTGTCCATGGTATGGCTCCTGTGAAGATGATCTTGTCAGCTATCCCCATATCTTTTGACAGGTTTTCAAGGATCTCCTTGTAAGGACCGTCACCAACTACGATCAGTCTTGCTTCCGGTATTATTTCAAGAACGGAAGGCATAGCCTTTATCACAACGTCCATGCTTTTTTCTTTTGCTATGCGGCCAAGCACAAGAATTGTGGAGGCATTCTCCCTTAAACCGTATTTTTTACGTAAATTCCGTATTTCTTCTCCACTAAAATGATTTTTTCGGAACTTTTCAATGTTTATTCCCGTCGGAATAGTATAAATAGGCTTTGTAACGCCGTAGCTCCTCAGGGCATGATATACCTTATCTGTAGGGGCAATAACGGCCCGGGCACTATTGCAGCAGATCTTACTCATTGTCCTGGCATCATCTTTATCCAGTACCTTTCCGCCTAGTATATAATGTACATAATCCTCGTACATGGTGTGGTAGGTATGTATAACGGGAATATTATAAGCCTTGGCCAGTATCCTGCCGAATATACCCACCGAGAACTCTGTCTGGGTATGGACTATATCAAGCTTAAGCTTGTGGATTTTTCTTATAGCTGTGGGAGGATAACATAAGCCTACACGGAAACCTTTTAAAAATATAAAGGGCATACTGGGCATACGGATAACGAATTTTTCATCTTCATCCTGTTTTGTATCAGGTGCCCAGGGAGCAAAAATATATACATTATGACCTTTTGCCCGTAATGCTTTGGCGAGGGTCGTTACGGAAGTTCCTACACCATTTATCTGAGGCATAAAGGTATCTGTAAACAGACCTATATTCATATCTATCCTCCGTTGATTTTTGCTTATTTTAAGATTTTAATACAATATGTTTCCTTTGGCAACAAAATGAGCCGTATTTAATAGTTAATAAATTTTTAATTTTAAACGCTTTATGATAGAATATATTACCACTATTTTTGAGAAAGGATAAAAATATGAGCAAAAAACAGAGTTCAGCAAAACTTAAAAGTATACTTGCGATAATTGTTGTAGCTGTTATGCTTTTCGGAACAGTTGCATCCCTTGCAAGTATTGCCTTCGCGGCGGAGATCCCTGCCGTGGAGGTAACGACCTCTTCTGCCCAGATAGCAAGCAATTCAAAAGGGGTAGTGGTAACAAGGATAAAGGAAGAAGAGGTCAAAAATCCTGATATAGTGGTTGAGGGAAGTGTAGGATATGACGGCAGATACTGTATAGATGCCGTTAACCCTATATATATAAAAATATCAAATAAGGGTACAGACGACTATAAAGGAAAAGTTGGCGTAAAGATTTTTCTTTCGCAAAACAGGATCGATAACACGGGAGATTATGTTGTTTATACGAAAAGTGCGGAGATAAAAAGCGGAGAAACGGCAGAGGTATGGTTTGATATCCATATACCTACTGCAAGAGTATATTTTCTTGTAAGTCTTATGGATGAAGCGGGTAATGTTATAAAATCCCGTAATATATACAGTGAGCCTGTAAGCATATATAACGGACTTAATGGTTTTATAAGCGGAAATGAGCAAAGGGATGAGCATCTTAAAGACATTCAGTATACGACAGATAATTATTACTATACGGTAAATAATACGGTTTTTATGGATGGCGAGGTTTTCCCTGATGATAAAATGATAGATGCCTTTTCAAGTTTTATTATGAGAGACTATGCCTATGTTTACCTTGATGATGAGTCAAGAGAGCGTATTGATGAGTGGGTCAGAAAGGGCGGCTTCCTTATAACAGACAGCTACGGAAAGATAGATGATATAGAAGAAGAAACAAACGGTTTTTATGTAATAAAAAGCGGGGAAGGCTTTGTTTATATAAACAAAGGTGCTTTTAAGAGCGAAAAGGATGAGCTTCAGGCATATTCCTCTATACCTGTTAAAAGGGAAAATGTACATAAGTATGAGCCGATCGATTACAGCAATTCTTCAACACCAAGCCTTGAAACGGGAAAGATCGGGCTTATGTTTATTATTCTGGCAGTCTACCTTGTTGTTATAGGCCCTGTGCTTTATCTTGTGCTTAAAAAGATAGACAGAAGAGAGAAGGCCATAATAATCATCCCTGCTCTTTCTGTACTTTGCGTGCTTACGATAAACCTGGCAAGCGGAGGAAGCATATACAGAAACGGGATCGTAAACGTAACAACACGTTTTGAGCTTGATGAAAACGGCTGGGCCAAAGGTGATACATATCTTTCATTCAAAACTGCCGAAACGGGAGAAATAGCCTTTGCATCGGAGGATATAGATGTTAAACCTTACCGTGTTCAGCTTAGCGGCAATATAGGTACAGACAATAACGGAGATGCCTTTCTTGGAATGATCAATGCTGATGAAGATGGCACAAATGCTGTTATCAATACCGATAGAAGCTGGGTGAATTCTGTTTTAAGGGCAGATACCCATATAAAGCTTGAGGGTAGTATAGATGCTGATATTTATATGGAAGGCAGGGCATTGAAGGGTACTGTTACCAACAATACAGGTATAGACCTTGAGGAGGTCATCTTTACTGCTTTTAACACGGGAGAGAGGATAGAAAGCCTTAAAGACGGAGAAACGGAATATATAGAGATCGTTCTTGAGGAAAGAGGAAAAAGTAACGAGTATTACTATGACGGGACCGGTATAGAAGCTATATACGGAATGAGTGCCAGCAGAAGAGAAATAGTTGAATACTATGGAGATAGTCTTAATAATGAAGAGGCATTCAGACTGCTTAAAAGGATGAGACATGTAAGCAGTGAAATAAATTATTCAAAATCAACTGATTTGACCGACAAGATGGGTGGCATGATAATAGCTTTCAGCGATGACGAAGTCATTGAAGGTACATTTAAAGCCAACGGAAAGGAAACCGTTGATTTCTATGAAAATGCTTTTATAAAACCTGTGGATATTGACTTTTTAAGCAGAAGCTATGACATACCCTTCGGGAACATATATCCTTCGGATATAAGGTCGGAAACGGATAGTTATGGTAACTCCTACGGAACAAAATATATCTATTCTGTAAACCAGGATATATTCTATACTTACGAGATGCCTGAGAAGGAAAGTGTTGATGAATTCAGGATAGACAGGTCCACTACCTATGCGGCTAAAAATACTGTAGGCGAAGAGATGATACATATTT
The DNA here is from genome assembly GCA_015057875.1 of Lachnospiraceae bacterium. Lineage (GTDB taxonomy): Bacteria > Bacillota > Clostridia > Lachnospirales > Anaerotignaceae > SIG274. The sequence continues at coordinate 13,907 of SVDG01000019.1, forward strand.
TGAATGTATCAACGGGAGAGTGGGAACTTCTTCGATATGAAGTATATACAAATACCGGTGATTATATAAACGAAGAAAACCAGCTTAAGCTTAAGGTATTCCTTACGGAGGAAGGGGAATTTACCGACCCTCGTATAGAAGTGAAGGGAGGCGGTAAATGATGCTTGAAATAAAAGGTCTTGTTAAAAGATTCGGCTCCTTTACTGCTGTTGACGGGCTTGATATGAAGGTTGAAAAGGGAAGTATTTTCGGCTTTGTGGGTCCTAACGGAGCGGGAAAAACCACCACGATGAAGATAATGTGCGGTCTGCTTAAGGCAGATGACGGAAGCATATTTGTGGACAGAAGCGATCTACTCAGGAAAAGCTCTGATATACGCGAAAGGATAGGTTATATGCCTGACTTTTTTGGAGTGTATGATGACCTTAAAGTAAAGGAATATATGGATTTTTATGAGGGAGCATACTACATACCTTATTCGGAAAGGGCGGCCATAACTGATAAACTGCTTGATATGGTCAACCTTGCGGATAAAAAAGAGGTGTATGTGGATTCTCTTTCAAGAGGGATGAAGCAAAGGCTCTGCCTTGCAAGAAGTCTTGTGCATGACCCTGATATACTTGTGCTTGATGAGCCTGCATCGGGACTTGATCCGAGAGCAAGGATGGAGATGAAGAGCATACTTAAAAGACTTAGCGATAGTGGCAAAACCATAATAATAAGTTCTCATATTCTTCCTGAGCTTGACCAGATGTGCAGTCATGTAGGCATAATTGAAAAAGGCAGGATGGTGGCACAAGGGACAGTTGAGGAGATATCCGCTGTTGTATCGGGCAGAACGGTTATAAATATAGTTGTGCTTGATAAAAAGGATGAGCTTTTCAAAGCACTTGATCTTGACCCTTTATGCACAGACATAAAGCTTACTGAAATGGGTGCTGAAGTTGCTTTTACGGGAGGGGAAGCTCAGCTTGCACACCTGCTTGGCAAAATCGTTAAGGCGGACATACCTGTAGTAAGCTTTGATAAAAAGAAATATGACCTTGAGAATGTATTTATGGAGGTAACGGGAGGTGGAGTTGATGCTTAATCCTGTTTTAAGAAGAGAAATACAGACATCCCTAAGGAACTGGAAGGTTTATGCGGCTATATTGTTTTATGTAGCCTGCCTTGTTGGTGTAGCGGCGGTTGGGTTCTGGGCGGAAATATATAATTCTTATGATTTCAGCTTCAATCCCGGAACGATAAATGAGCTATATGCAGTGATGGCGATAATGCAGCTTCTGCTGATTATAATCGTTGTTCCTGCCATTACAGGCGGAAGTATAAACGGAGAGAAGGAAAGGCAGACTTTTGACCTTATGCTTGTTTCAAGGATGAAGCCCTTTTCCATAGTTGCAGGCAAGCTCCTTGCAGGAATAGCAGTGGTCATAATTATGATAATCGCATCTGCACCTGTTTTTGCCCTTACTATACAGTTTGGCGGAGCCTCGGTTAAGGATGTACTGCTGCTTATGTTTTATTTTATGTTTTCTGCAGTATGCCTTGGCTCGGTATCGATACTGTTTTCGGCACTTATTAAAAAAAGTGCTGTGTCTATGGTGCTTGTATATGTGTTATGCGGTTTTCTTACTTTCGGAACGCTGATCGTTTTTATACTTTATGCGGATTATTACTGGATGATGACAGGAGGGTATCCGGCTGTTTGGCTATATAAGCTTATCATGGGTATAAATCCTCTGGTATCGGTAAGCGCGGTAATAGACAGCCAGATAAATATTGGCCTTGCGGATATTTTCGCATTAAGCTATTCCTTCGGAAGAGAAATTTCGTATAGTAACATCTGGGGAGGGCATATAATATTTATGGTGTTGCTTTCTGCAGTAAGCCTGTCCTTTGCGGCAAAGGCTATAGACCCGGTAAGAAATAAAAGAGTTAAAAAGCATCGCTGATATGCGATGCTTTTTTAAATGCTATCGTTTAAGGTGGAATTAAATTTTTCGTACTTATTGCATTTGTTATTTGAGTTTTGTATACTATAGACTGAAATCTTATATGAAGGTGAATTATATGACAGCTAAAGTTTTTATTAAAAGAATAGTTATTTTAATAAGTATTGTTGCGGTAATACTTTTATGCGGCTGCACAAGCGAGGAAGAGATAGCTATGATGGAAGAATATCTTAACAGGGATACAATATTTAACGGCATCAGTGTTGATGGCGTTGATATTGGCGGACTGGGGTATGATGAGGCTTTGGCTAAAATAGGAGAACTTCATGATACAGGTGAAGAAACGGTAACAGTCACTGTTGAGGATAAAGAGTGGACACTAACCTTTGAGGATGCTGACGCCGGATATGACTACAGAGCGGCAGTTGACGAGGCTTTTGGTATAGGCCGAGAGGGTGACCTTAAGGACAGATATAAAAAGGCTGTTAAGGCAGAAGAGGAAGGAGCAAGCTTTTTATCAGTATATTCATATAACGAAGAGGTCGTTAAGGATTTTGTAAATGATATAAAAGCAGAGGCTGATGCTGCTTGTAAGGATTCTGTTGTTTCAAAGGAAAATGAAAGGCTTATTATAACAGATGAGATATATGGCATAAATATTGATGAAGAGGCAACATTTGACCTTGTTAAGGCTGTGTTTGATACAGGTAGATCCGGCAGGGTAGAGGCAGTATATTCTGTTGAAGAGCCTGCTGTTAAAAAGGCTGATAATGAGAAGTATTATACGATCATAGGAAGCTATACAACAACATTTTCAAGGGGATATATAAACAGAAACATCAACCTTGATGTAGGATGTAAATATATTAACGGAACTGTACTTCAGCCAGGGGAAGAGTTTTCTATGGCTGAGGGACTTAGAGAGCAGACCTATGAAAACGGATACCGTAACGCCGCTGTTTTTGTAAACGGTAAGAGTGAGGATGGCATGGGCGGAGGCGTATGTCAGATCAGCACAACGGTTTACAATGCGGTTATAAGAGCTGAACTTGAAGTAACAGAAAGATTTAATCATTCTGTGCCTGTAGGCTATGTTCCATTAGGACTTGATGCGGCTATTGCGGAAGGATATAAGGATTTTAAATTTATAAATAATACGGATTATCCTGTATATATAGAGGCTTATATTGATGACAATATGCTTGTTTCAAATATATATGGAGTAGAGATACATGATCAGGGCCGAGAGGTAGAGTTCCAGTCTGTTTATATAAGCTCTGTGCCCAAGCCTGCAGAAAAGGTTACGGAAGATCCTGAGCTTGACGAAGGCTACAGAGAGGTCACCTATGAGGGAAGTATAGGGCATATAGTTGAGGTTTATAAAAGGGTACTTATGGGTGGTGAACTTGTAAGCCGTGAGTTTTTCTCAAAATCAAGCTATAGACCTGTGCCTGATGAGGTGACAGTTGGAACAAAGCCGGCTTCAGGCGGAGTTGAGGTTGTGATCCCTTCAGTAGATGAGGATGAGCCTGTGATCGAGGATGAGGATGAAACCTCTGGTCTGGTTGAAACGGAATCCACATACGGCAATACAGACGAATTTACAGAAAACGAAGAGGACTATGTTATCGGAGAAGACGAGGTTATACCGGTAATAGGAATAGAATAATTATGGAAATTGGCAAAATACCGGCAGATGTGCTTGAAAAAATAGTGCTTAAGCCGTTAACAGAAAATAATATAAGAAAAGATGTTGTTATACGTCCTGCAACGGGCGAGGATTGTGCCGCCATAGATATGGAGGATAAGCTTTGTGTTGTTTCAAGTGACCCTATAACGGGTGCGGATAGCGATGCGGGCTATCTTGCGGTATATATAAACTGCAATGATATAGCCTCTGCAGGAGCTGAGCCTGTAGGCATACTTTTAACAGTACTTTTGCCTCCCGGTACTGAAGAGAAGCTCCTTATGGAACTTTCGGAAGGGGCAAAAAGGGCAGCAGATGAGCTGGGTATAGAAATACTTGGAGGACATACAGAGGTAACTGCCGCAGTAAATAAACCTGTTATTTCGGGTACTGCCATAGGAAAAACAAGAAAGGATTCTTTTGTTTCTACCTCAGGTGCAAAGACAGGACAGGATATAATAATAACAAAATGGGCAGGCCTTGAGGGCACTGCTGTTATAGCCGCAGATAATGAAACATACTTAAGGGAAAACCTAGGGAATGAAGTTATAGATGCGGCAATAGAACTTAAGGGATATATTTCTGTAGTTAAAGAGGCGCTTATAGCGGCTTCAATGGGTGCTACATGTATGCACGATGCAACAGAAGGCGGAGTACTTGGTGCTATCTGGGAGATATGTGTCTGTTCCGGAAAAGGATGCGAGGTTGACGGGAGCCTTATCCCCATAAGGGAGGAAACAAAGGCCATAGCAGACCTTGCAGGTATTGATCCGTTAAAACTTATATCAGGAGGAACACTTATCTTAACAGCATTTAATGGAGAAAAAATAGTTAAGAGACTTGAAGAAGAAAATATATCTGCTAAAATAATAGGTAAGATAAAAGACGGTAAAGCAATGATAAAACGTAATGGTGTTTGTACTGAAATGGAAGCACCTGTAAGTGACGAGCTTTATAAAGTCAGGTTTGATAAAAAGGGGGAAATGAAATGAGAGAAGCTATTTTAAGCCTTTTAGAGAAAAACAGCAAATTAACTTTTGCGGAAATAGCAGAACAGACCGGTATAAGCGAAAAAGAAGTTATAGATACAATAAAAGTTCTTGAAGAAGAAAGTGTTATCTGCGGATACAATACACTTATCAACTGGGATAAAACAGACAGGGAGTTTGTTACAGCGCTTATAGAGGTCAAGGTAACACCTCAGAGGGGTAACGGATTTGATAAAATAGCTGAACGCATTTATTCACTTGAGGAGGTAAAGGCTGTTTACCTTATGTCAGGCGGATTTGACCTTACAGTAATTATTGAAGCAAAGAGCCTTAAAGATATAGCTTTCTTTGTATCAGATAAGCTTTCACCCATCAACGCCGTTACAAGCACAGCTACACACTTTGTTCTTAAAAAATATAAGGATCACGGCATTATTCTTGAAAATGAAGAAGAAGAATTTAAGAGGATGGAGTTTCCTGATTTAGTTTAATACGAAAATAAAAAGCCGGTCTGATGACCGGCTTTTGGCAATTATTTATGTTCTTTGCATTTTGGACAAGTTCCGAAAAATAACACCTGTGTGTAGTCAATATCGCAGTTGAAGTCGTTTTTGACAGAATCTTCAAGCTGACCGATGTTATCGCAGAAAATATCGATTATACTTCCGCAATGTTTGCAGATGAAATGGTTGTGGGGTTTAACGCAGGCATCATAGTGGGATGAGCCATCACCCGCATTTATTTCCCTTACAAGTTCAGCACTCTTGAAAGAATCAAGCGTTTTATAAACGGTTGCAAGGCTCATAGTAGGGTTTGTGGGCTCAAGCACCTTATATATGCTTTCTGCATTGGGGTGTACATCTGTGTTCCTCAACATCGAGTAAATTGCTAATCTCTGGGGTGTTACTTTAAGACCGTGTTCTCTTAAAATATCAGCCGTATTTTTCATAGTAACCACTCCTTATTAAATAATAATAGTTCTTATTTAATAATAAACTGACACTTATAATTTGTCAATACTAATAATCATTTCTTTTGGAGGTAAAATTATGCATATCGTTTTGCTTGAGCCGGAGATACCGCAGAATGCAGGAAACATAGCACGAACCTGTGCGGTAACAGGTTCCGTTCTTCATCTTATAAAGCCTTTGGGATTTTCTGTTGAGGATAAATATTTAAAAAGAGCAGGCCTTGATTATTGGCAGTATCTTGATATAAGATATTATGAAAACTTTGAAGATTTTGTGTCTAAAAATCCCGGTGCAAGACTTATTATGGCAACAACAAAGGCAAAAAAAGTATATACGGAAATAAACTATAAAGAGGATGACTATATAGTTTTTGGCAAGGAAAGTGCAGGTATACCCGAGGAGATACTGCTTGACTATAAGGAAACTTCAGTCAGGATACCAATGTCAGGTACATTAAGGAGCCTCAATCTTTCAAACTCTGTTGCGATAATGGTTTATGAAGCATTAAGGCAGCTTGATTTTAAAGGGCTTGTTACAGAAGGACAGCTTCATAGACACGAATGGTGACGTGGATGTTTTAAGTAACTTTGACATAACATTAACAAATGAAGGAGCCGTAAGGCTCTTTTTTTTATTTTATACATCATTTGAAAGACGTTTTAGCAAGATAAACACTTATTGTTTATTTTTTTGTAAATGGTTCCATTTTTACAACACAAATAAAGCAAATGTTCTATAAAACTGTCAAAATGAAGAAAAATGTATAAAAATTTGAACAAAATGCAAATAAAAACTATTCATTATGACGTTGTTTTTTTAATTTTTGCTGTGATAATATAGTACCATGGTGTAGTTTTTGGATACACCGGTGGGCGATGTAATAACAATAAGCCTTAAAGGCTGATTTTAAAACTTATGGGGGAGGTAGTTTTTATGGGCCAGAACATAGTTTCACAATTTGATGAAGCGGCCAGAAAGAAAGTAATTGAATTTATTGAAGCATATAAGGGCACAAAAGGTGCACTTATACCCGTTCTTCATGAAGTTCAGGAATACTTCGGTTATGTTCCTTATGAAGCACAGACACTTATTGCTGAAGGACTTGATGTTCCTGCTTCAGAGGTTTACGGCGTTGTTACTTTCTATTCAAGATTCACACTTAAGCCTACAGGAAAATACAAGGTTTCTGTATGCCTTGGTACAGCATGTTATGTAAAAGGTTCATCCCTTGTACTTAACAAGATCGAAGAGATACTTGGTGTTAAAGCAGGAGAGTCATCTGATGACGGACTTTATTCCGTAGAGGCAACAAGATGTATTGGTGCTTGTGGTCTTGCACCCGTTATGACGATCAACGAAGACGTTTACGGAAAAGTTACTCCTGACGAAGTAGAAGCGATACTTGCTATGTACAAATAACAACAGTTATTGAAACGGGGGGGGGAAT
>SVDG01000120.1 GCA_015057875.1 Lachnospiraceae bacterium
TCTTATTTGTTTACCTGACCCGCAAGATAATTTATAAACTGCTGTGCTGTTCTTCCGCATACTCCCGAATGACGAAGCTCCCATCTGTTTGCAAGGGCACAAAGCTCATCATCGCTGTAACCTGTTATGCCCTGCTTGCGTGCAAGCTCAAGCACTATGTTATGGAATTCCTTACGGCTGGGGTTAGCATAATTTATGCTGATGCCGAAACGGCTAGCAAGTGAGAGCTTCTCCTCCATCGTATCTGAACGGTGTATCTCGCCGCTGTATTCCATATCGTTACGGTCTTTCCACGTTTCCTTAACAAGGTGTCTGCGGTTTGAAGTAGCGTAAATAAGCATATTATCGGGTCTTGTTTCAACTCCGCCCTCAATAACAGCCTTAAGGAATTTATATTCCACCTCATGCTCCTCAAAAGAAAGATCGTCTATAAATATAATAAACTTATAGTTACGGTTTTTAACAAGTGAAATGATAGTTGAAAGATCACCAAACTGGTGCTTATATATCTCTATCATTCTAAGGCCATCATCGTAATAGTGATTTATAAGAGCCTTGACACTTGAAGACTTGCCTGTTCCCGCATCTCCGTAAAGAAGTACGTTATTTGCGGCAATACCCTTAAGGAAGGCCTCCGTGTTATCCTTAAGCTCTTTTTTCTGCAGCTCATAGCCCACAAGGTCATCAAAGCTTATCTGATCCATATTATTGATAGGAATGAACTGAAGCTTACCAGTAGCTGTAGAAATCCTGAAAGCCTTGTTAAGGCCAAACATACCTATGCCGTAGTTTTTATAATGTCCGCAGATAAGCTCAAAAACCTCGTTTTCGTCCTTTGCCTCACCTATCTTAAGGCTTAAAGCACGCACCTTCTCACTTACGTTTTTGTTATACATCCTCTCCTTTTTGGGGATAGCCCTGTAATCACAAATAACGCTGAAGCAGTTTATGCCAAGGTCAGCCTCTATTTTTGAAAAATCAAAATCGAAAAGGTTTTTGAAAATACGGCAGTCATTTTTTGCAAAAATGTTTACACTTCCGTCATTGGCCCCAACCATCTCACTTGTGAGGGTAAATGAGTTTTCGTTTGTTATAAGCAGAAATGTAAGATAATTATGCCATAAATTATCGTTAAAACCAAAGTCTGTGGCAAGGTCAAGCAGACGCTTTATTTCGTGGTATATCCTTTTGATAAGGCTGTCTTTATTGTCCTTTTCATTCTCCCAGTCCCAGAATATATCCGCAAGGTTAAGGAGAATACTATCCTCGCCTAAATTTGAAAAAAGTAAAAGCTTTGAAGTCTCTCTGTACATTTAACTTAACCTCCGCCTTTTATTATAAAGCTGAAAGTATAGCACCCTTGTCTGCTGAGGATACCTGTTTTGCATATCTTGTAAGGTAGCCTGTTTTAACCTTAGGTTCAGGGCATACCCAGTTTGCTTTTCTTTCGGCAAGCACATCATCACTTACCTTAAGCTCTATCTTGCAGTTGGGGATATCGATAGAGATAATATCTCCCTCTTCAACAAGGCCGATAATTCCGCCTGCAGCCGCCTCAGGGCTTACGTGACCGATAGATGCACCTCTTGTTGCACCTGAGAAACGTCCGTCTGTAATAAGGGCAACACTCTCGCCAAGCCCCATGCCGCAGATAGCTGATGTGGGGTTAAGCATCTCTCTCATACCGGGGCCGCCTTTAGGTCCCTCGTAACGGATAACAACAACATCACCCGCAACTATCTTTTTAGCATAAATAGCCTCAATAGCCTCTTCCTCTGAGTCAAATACCCGTGCAGGGCCTTCGTGCTTCATCATTTCAGGTGCAACAGCACTCTGTTTAACAACGCATCCGTCCATAGCAAGGTTGCCTTTTAATACAGCAATACCACCATTTGCTGAATAAGGGTTATCAATGGGTCTGATAACGTTTTCGTCCATATTTATTACACCGGCAAGGTTCTCTTCAAGAGTTTTGCCCGTTGCTGTCATAACCGATGTATCAAGAAGTCCTTTTTTAGTAAGCTCTTTCATAACAGCATAAACGCCGCCTGCAGCCTCAAGGTCTTCCATATATGTCTCACCTGCAGGAGCAAGATGACAAAGGTTAGGTGTCTTCTGGCTTACAGAGTTTGCACTGTCAAGGCTGAAGTCTACCCCTGCCTCGTGTGCGATAGCGGGAAGGTGGAGCATTGTGTTTGTTGAGCATCCAAGAGCCATATCAACTGTTTCAGCATTACGGAAAGCCGCCGCTGTCATAATATCACGGGGACGGATATCCTTTTTAATGAGCTCCATTATCTGCATACCCGCATGTTTTGCAAGGCGAAGTCTTGCTGAATAAACCGCAGGGATAGTTCCGTTCCCTCTTAAAGCCATACCGATAGCCTCTGTAAGGCAGTTCATAGAGTTAGCTGTGTACATACCAGAGCATGAACCGCATGTGGGGCAGGCATTCATCTCGTAATCCTCAACGCCCGCTTCATCAAGAGTACCTGCATAGTATGAGCCTACAGCCTCAAACATATGGCTTAAGCATGTTCTTTTTCCGCCGTTTAATTTTCCTGCAAGCATAGGTCCGCCTGAGCAGAAAATAGTGGGGATATTAAGTCTTGCCGCAGCCATTAAAAGACCGGGCACGTTTTTGTCACAGTTAGGTATCATTACAAGACCGTCAAACTGATGAGCCATAGCCATAGCCTCTGTTGAGTCCGCGATAAGTTCCCTTGTAACAAGTGAATATTTCATACCAACATGCCCCATTGCAA
>SVDG01000121.1 GCA_015057875.1 Lachnospiraceae bacterium
TAAGGCTCATTACACAGCATCCACAGGCTGAAATAAAATGTATGACAGCAAGGAGCGATGCAGGCAAAAGCTATGCAGAGGTTTATGGCAACTATAAAGAGATAGATGAAAGAATACTAACTGAAGATGACCTTGCAACAGTAGCAGAGGAATGTGATGTTGTGTTTATTGCTCTTCCTCACGGTGTTGCCGCAAAAAGTGTTACAGAGGATATACTTAGTAAAACAAAGATAATCGATCTTGGAGCAGATTTCAGGCTTAAGGATGCTGATATATATGAAAAATGGTATAAAGTAAAGCACGAAAACAGGGAAATGCTTAAAGGTGCCGTTTACGGTCTTTGCGAGGTCAACAGAGATATTATCAAAGGAAAGAGCCTTGTTGCTAACCCCGGCTGTTACACGACCTGCTCGATCCTTACAATGTATCCTTTATTAAAGGAAGGTCTTGTTGAAACAAAGGGAATGATCATAGATGCAAAAAGCGGCGTTTCCGGAGCGGGAAGGAACGTGCTCCAGCAGAGCCTTTATTGTGAAAGGAACGAATGTGTCAAACCTTACGGTGTGGCTAACCACAGACATACACCAGAGATAGAGGAACAGCTTGGCTATGCGGCAGGAGAGGATATAACACTTATTTTTACTCCTCATCTTATCCCTATGAACAGGGGTATACTTTCAACCTGCTATGCAAAGCTTAAAGAAGGCTTTACATACGATGATGTTAAAGCTGCATACGAAAAATATTATGCAGAAGAAAAGTTTGTAAGACTTACAAAAAGAGGTGTATGGCCTGAAACAAGATGGGTAAAAGGTACAAACTATCTTGATATCGGCTTTGAAATTGACGAGAGAACAAACACAGTTATAGCTGCAGGAGCCATTGATAATCTTGTTAAGGGTGCTGCAGGACAGGCTGTGCAGAATATGAATATTTTATTCGGGCTTGATGAAAAAACAGGACTTGAGCTTGTGCCTGTTTTCCCTGCCTGAGATATATAGAGGTGAAAGAAATGAAAGTTGTTGAAGGAAGTATAACATCACCCAAAGGCTTTAAGGCCTGCGGTAACAGTATAGGATTAAAAAAAGACAGAAAAGATATGGCTCTTATTATGAGCGAGGTGCCTGCAGTTTGTGCCGCAACATTTACAACAAATGTTGTTAAGGCTGCCCCTGTTAAGAGGGATATGGCTGTTGTAGCCGAGGGAGGAAAAATAAGCGGAGTAGTTATCAACAGCGGTAACGCCAATGCCTGCACGGGAGATAAGGGTATTGAGGATAACGAAATGATGGCTAAGATATATGCTGATATTTTAGGTGTTCCTGCTGACGAGGTTCTTACAGCATCAACAGGTGTTATCGGCGTTATGCTGCCTATGGATATAATCGAAAACGGCATAAAGGCAACAGCACCCATGCTTACAGCAGATGTTGATGGAGGACATGAGGCAGCTTTGGCTATCATGACTACAGATACAGTCAATAAGGAAATAACTGTTGAAGTTGAGCTTGGTGGAAAGACTGTTACGGTAGCAGGCATGAGCAAAGGCTCAGGCATGATCCACCCCAATATGGCAACTATGCTTGGCTTTATAACAACAGATGCGGCTATTGAAAGAGAGCTCCTTGATGAGATAGTTAAGGAGTGTGTTAAAGATACATATAATATGATTTCCGTTGACGGAGACACAAGCACAAACGATACGCTTATTGCTCTTGCAAACGGTATGGCAGGAAATGACATCATAAAAGAGAAAAACGAAGATTTTGATAAATTCAAGGAAGCGTTTTATGCTGTAAACAGCTTCCTTGCAAAGAAAATGGCAGAGGACGGCGAGGGTGCAACAAAGCTTATAACAGTTAATGTTAAAGGCGCAAAAACAAAGCTTGATGCAAGACTTATGGCTAAAGCTGTGATCGGATCAAGCCTTGTTAAGGCGGCAATGTTTGGCGAAGATGCCAACTGGGGACGTGTAATGTGTGCTATGGGCTATTCAGGTGCAGACTTTGATCCTGAAAAGGTAGATATAGTTTTCTCAAGCGAAGGTGGAAGCATACTCCTCATGGATAAGGGAACACCTGTTAAGTTTGATGAAGAGTTTGCCCTTAAGGTGCTTAAAGAGAAGTATATAACAGTAGACATAGATGTGTTTAACGGAAGCGAAAGTGCAACAGCGTGGGGCTGTGATTTAAGCTATGACTATGTTAAAATAAATGGAGATTATCGTTCATAAAAGAGGGAAGTGTTTAAAGTGCTTAAGGAAGAACTTATGCAGGAATATATAGGTAAGGCCAAAATACTTATAGAGGCTTTGCCATTTATCGAAAAATTCTATGGAAAAACAGTTGTTGTAAAATATGGCGGAAGTGCTCTTATAAATCCTGAAATAAAAGATACTATCATTAAGGATATCGCTCTTATGAAGCTTGTTGGCATGCACCCTGTTGTTGTGCACGGCGGAGGCCCTGATATAAACGATTTTCTTAAAAGGATGGAAATACAGAGCAAATTTATTGACGGTATCCGTGTTACAGATGATGAAACGATGGAGATAGTTGAGATGGTGCTTGCCGGAAAGCTTAATAAATCTATCGTAACAGAAATATGTCAGTGCGGAGTTAAGGCAGTAGGAATAAGCGGCAAGGACGGCAATACTGTTAAAGCCAAAAAGATAGAAAAGGGCGGAGTTGACTACGGTAATGTAGGAGATGTTGTAAGCGTTGATCCCGGCC
>SVDG01000020.1 GCA_015057875.1 Lachnospiraceae bacterium
TCATCAATAAGCACCCTCATACCCTTTTCAAGGTCAGCGGGAAGACCTGCATAGGTAACGCTTACAATGCTTTCATCTCCCTCAACATCCCTTGTTGTTAAAGTAAAGCTTCCGCCTGTCTTAAGCTCGATCTCGTCTGTCTTAAATTTTTTTATCCTTATTTCCGGCCCCTTTGTATCAAGTATAAGAGGAATAGGTGCACCAAGCTCCTCTCTTGCCTGCTTAAGCATATTTACCGTTACCGTATGGGAAGCATGATCCCCATGGGAAAAGTTTATCCTTGCGGCATCAAGGCCGTTTAAGATAAGCTCCTTTATTTTTTCTACGCTGTCTGTTGCAGGGCCAAGCGTACAAACGATCTTTGTTCTTCTCATATTTCCTGCCTCCTTATCTTGAAAGCACCTTTATAACATCATATAAGCCTCCGTCATCTTTAGGCGGCATTGAAAGCGCCTCATCCATATCAAGCGCCTCATATCTTCCCTTGTTGAAGACAATGATACAATTTCTGTTTCCTTTGACCGCTTCTTCAACCGCCATATTTCCCATAACGGATGCGTGCATACGGTCTATTGCTGTAGGGCTTCCGCCTCGCTGAAGATGTCCGAGGATCGTGGCCCTTGTTTCTATTCCTGTTATATCCTCAATATCCTTTGCAAGCTCCTGGCTTCCTCCCACGCCCTCTGCAACTATTATAAGGTTATGGAACTTGCCAAGGCTCCTGTTTTCAAGCACCTGCTGGATGACCTCGTTTTTACCTTTTTCATCAACTCTGTCAGGAACAAGCACTTCCTCCGCACCGCTTACCATTGCACACCAGTAAGCTATGTAAGGCGCGTGTCTTCCCATTACCTCTATAACGGAGCATCTCTGATGAGAGCTTGAAGTATCTCTTAATCTGCTTATGGCCTCCGCACCTGTATTTACCGCTGTATCAAAGCCAATAGTATATTCCGTACAATTCATATCAAGGTCTATCGTTCCGGGTATGCCTATAACATTCACTCCAAGCTTTGAAAGTTCCTTTGCACCCTTCATAGATCCATCTCCACCTATGACAATAAGTGCATCAAGACCGAGCACATCATAAACCGTTGCCGCCTTTTTAAGGCCCTCCTGCGTGTGCATCTCCTCGCACCTTGCCGTGTAAAGGATCGTTCCGCCTCTACCTATTATTTCAGAAACATCTCTCGTTTTAAGCTCTCTGAACTCTCCGTTTATAAGTCCGTCATAGCCCTTTTTAACACCTATAACTTCTATCCCGTGGCTTATGGCCGTCCTTACAACAGCCCTTATTGCCGCATTCATTCCCGGAGCATCTCCTCCGCTTGTAAGCAGGCCTATTTTTTTAATCTTTTCTGACATAAAGAGCATCGCTCCTTTCAATTACATCTGTTTGAATTTTATCCATACATTATCCATACCAAGAAGGTCTCTCAGTTCACTGACACCCTGCTCTGATGCATTCTGGAAAAGCTCCTTCTGTGCTTTATAAGTCTTTCCTGTTCCCTGTTCTTTAATATATACGGGTACATTACCCTTATGTTTTTCAAGTATAGGCTTAATATCGCTGAAAGAGAACTTCCTTTCATCAAGAAGGATAGCCATACTCGCAGGGATACGGTCAACACTTCCGTTTTTGATATCATCAAGAAGCATTATTTTGTCACAGAATATATTTCCGCCGAAGGAGTCTGATATACTTACCCTGCCTTCTATAAGCACAGCGTTATCAGCTACCGCTATAGTATCACCGGGCTTGGGGAAATAAACTACCTCCGCCTGTCCGTAAATATCATCGACCTGAAGGATACACATTACCCTTCCTGTCTTTGTCATCCTGTTCTGTCTTTTACTTATGATACCTGCGTAGCAAACATTCATCCCGTCCGTTACCTTACGCTCTATATCCTCTCCGTCAAGGTCTGTAGGGTTAAGGTCATAGCTTGTGCAGTTAACTCTTTTTGAAATTATATCCTCATACTCCGCAAGAGGGCTTCCGCTTAAATAAAGTCCAAGCACTTCTCTTTCAAAGCCAAGCTTCTCCCTTGTGGTGAAATCTGCTACATCAGGCAGCATATCAACACTTTTTGATACGGCCGTTTCACCCATATCAAAAAGGTTCATCTGGCCTTCGATATTATTTTTCCTTGCCGTGCTAAGTCCGTGTATTATGCCTTTGAAAGCCACCATATACTGGCTTCGTTTTCCGCCAAAGGAGTCAAACGCACCGGCCTTGACGAGGTTTTCAATGCATCTTAGGTTTATTTCGTTATTCCACATTCTCTCGCAGAAATCGGTAATACCTTTGAAAAGGCCGTCTTTTTCCCTTTCCGCAACTATCTGGTTTGCCGTTCCTTTGGCAACACTTTTGATAGCCGCAAGGGAGAAACGTATTTTGCCATCCACAACAGAGAAGTTTGAATATCCCTCGTTTATATCGGGCGGAAGTATCTCTATACCCATCTTTTTACACTCGTTGATGTATTCCACTACCTTCGCAGAGTTATCCATAACGCTTGTCATAAGAGCCGCCATAAACTCAACAGGATAATAATATTTAAGATATGCCGTCTGATAGCCTACAACAGCGTAAGCTGCCGCATGGGATTTGTTGAAGGCATATTTTGCAAAATCTGTCATTTCGTCAAATATCTTTTCTGCCGTTTCTGCAGGGATGCCGTTTTTAACGCAGCCGGGCACCTCGCCCTCTATGCCGTAAACGAAGTTTTTCCTCTCCTCCGCCATAACGTCAGCTTTTTTCTTTGACATCGCCCTTCTTACAAGGTCACTTCTGCCAAGGCTATAGCCTGCAAGGTCACGCACTATCTGCATTACCTGCTCCTGATAAACTATACAGCCATAGGTAGCCTCAAGTATGGGCTTAAGCTTTTCGTGGGTATAAACCGTTTTATCGGGATTTCTCTTACCCTCGATATATTTGGGTATAAAGTCCATAGGGCCCGGACGATAAAGAGCAATACCCGCTATGATATCTTCAAAACAGCCTGGCTGAAGCTCCTTCATAAACTGCTTCATACCGCCGCTTTCAAGCTGGAAAACACCCTCTGTTTTTCCCGCACTTATCATATCGTATACCTTTTTATCGGCCATATCTATTTTATCAAGGTCTATATCTATGCCCCTTGTCCTTTTCACCTCTTTAACGGCATTCTGTATGACCGTAAGAGTGCGAAGACCTAAAAAGTCCATTTTTAAAAGACCAAGTTCCTCAAGGGTAGTCATAGTAAACTGTGTTGTTATAACACCGTCATTGCTTGATAAGGGCACATATTCGGTAACAGGCTTTGAGCATATAACAACGCCTGCCGCATGGGTAGATGAATGTCTGGGAAGGCCTTCAAGTCTTCTTGACATATCAACTATATATTTTACCTCTTCATCCTCTTCGTATGCCTGCTTAAGCTCAGGATTTGCCTTAAGGGCCTTATCTATGGTTATGCCAAGCTGGGTAGGTATCATTTTTGATATCCTGTCCACATTTGCATATGGCATAGCAAGGGCACGGCCAACATCCTTTATAGCCGCCCTCGCTGCAAGGGTACCAAAGGTAACTATCTGTGTTACTCTGTCCACGCCATATTTACGCACAACATAATCTATTACCTCCTGCCTTCTTTCGTAGCAGAAGTCAACGTCTATATCGGGCATGCTTACTCGCTCGGAGTTAAGGAACCTCTCAAAAATAAGGTTATATTTTATAGGGTCTATAGTAGTTATATCAAGGCAGTAGCTTACAATACTTCCTGCCGCAGAGCCTCGGCCCGGGCCTACCATTATGTCGTTATCCTTAGCGTATTTAATAAAGTCCCACACAATAAGGAAATAGTCCACATAGCCCATTTTTTCTATGGTCTCTATCTCATAGCGAAGTCTCTCTTCAAGCTCCTGTGAAGGATCTTCATACTTTCTGTAAAAGCCCTCATAGCAAAGCTCTTTAAGATACTGCTCTGCACTCTTTCCGTCAGGAACATCAAACTTGGGCAGTTTAAGGTTATGGAATTCAAACTCCACATTACACCTTTCGGCTATTTTATATGTGTTTTCAAGGGCTTCCGGAACATCGCTGAAAAGCTCATACATCTCCTCGGGAGATTTAACATAATACTGCCCGCCCTCATAACGCATCCTGTCCTCATCGTTAACAGTCTTTCCTGTCTGTATACAAAGCAGGATATCGTGGGCTGCGGCATCCTCTTTATAAATATAATGGCTGTCGTTTGTACAGATAAGAGGTATACCCGTTTCTTTGCTCATCTTTTTAAGAGCCTTGTTTACCTCAAGCTGTTCTCTTATGCCGTGATCCTGCAGTTCAAGGAAGAAATTGCCTTCGCCGAATATTTCGTTATACATAAGAGCAACTTCCTTAGCCTTTTCGTATGAAACCGTAAGAAGTGTTCTTGGTACAGCACCCGCAAGGCATGCACTTCCTGCAATAAGTCCCTTGCTGTATTTTTTAAGTATATCAAGGTCTATCCTCGGCTTATAATAAAAGCCGTCAATGTAGCCGTAGCTTACAAGCTTTATAAGGTTGTCATATCCCTCGTTGTTTTCCGCAAGCAGAACAAGGTGATAGTATTTATTGGTGTTATCCTTTATTGTTCTTGATTTATGGGCAACATAAACCTCACAGCCTATAATGGGCTTAATACCCTGCTTTTTGGCTTCTTTATAAAAATCCATAACACCGAACATAGCGCCATGGTCTGTTATAGCTATGGAATCCATACCAAGCTCTTTAACTCTTGAAACAAGCTCACCTATTTTGGCGGAGCCGTCAAGGAGACTATATTCGGTATGAACGTGAAGATGTGTAAATTTAATATCCGCCATAGGTCACCTCCGCAGAAAATTATAGTTTCTTAATATATCATTATAACACCTGCATTTCATCTTATCCATACGAACATCCAATTTTTTCTCAAATAAAAACAGGCATACGGTTTTATCCGTATGCCTGAAATATACTTACTGTTCAGCAAGTTTTCTGTATGTTTCGTATCTTTCTTTAGCGTTCTTCTCACATTCAGCAAAGAGCTCTTCCGCTGTTTCAGGGAATGTTCGTAAAAGTGATGAATAACGTACCTCGCCTGTAATGAAATCACGGAAATCTCCCTTAGGCTCTTTTGAGTCTAAAATGAAGGGGTTCTTGCCCTCTTCCTTAAGGAGAGGATTGAATCTGTACATATGCCAGTAGCCTGCATCAACTGCACGCTTGATCTCTGTCATAGCACCACTCATACCGCCTCTGATACCGTGGTTGATACAAGGAGCATAAGCGATTATAAGTGAAGGGCCAGGGTAGCTTTCAGCCTCAACGATAGCCTTAACAAGCTGGTTTTTATCTGCACCCATAGCAACCTGTGCAACATATACATAGCCATAGCTCATAGCCATCATACCAAGGTCTTTTTTCTTTATCTTCTTACCTGAAGCCGCAAACTGTGCGATAGCACCGGCAGGAGTAGCCTTTGAAGCCTGACCGCCTGTGTTTGAGTAAACCTCTGTATCGAATACAAATACGTTTACATCCTCGCCTGATGCAAGAACGTGGTCAAGTCCGCCGTAGCCGATATCATAAGCCCAGCCGTCACCGCCGAATATCCACTGGCTCTTCTTAACAAGCTGATCCTTGTTCTGGAGAACATAATCAACAATGTTCTTGACCTCGCCCTCGCCCTGAAGGTTTTCAAGTGCTTCAATAAGCTCGGCAGAAGCCTGTTTGGATTTTTCGCCGTCATTCATATATTTGATCCAGTTTGCAATTGCACCTTTGGCAACGTCAAACACAAGTAATTTATCAAGAGATTCAAGTTTAAGCTTGATACCTTCACGGAGCTGTTTAACAGCACAAACCATACCTAAACCGAACTCAGCATTGTCCTCAAACAGTGAGTTAGCCCAAGCAGGACCCTGTCCTTTATGGTTTGTTGTGTAAGGTGTTGAAGGAACGCTTCCGCCCCAGATAGATGAACAGCCTGTTGCGTTTGCAATATACATCCTGTCACCGAAAAGCTGTGTTATAAGCTTAGCATAAGGAGTTTCTCCACAGCCTGCGCAAGCACCTGAGAACTCAAGTAAGGGCTGCTCAAACTGGCTTCCTTTAACTGTAGCAGGGCTCATAGGATTCTCTTTGGGAGAAACTGAAAGAGCGTACTCCCAGTTGCGTGCTTCCTGTGCCTCTGCAGCAGCGGGTTTCATAAGGAGTGCCTTCTCGGGTGAAGGACAAACCGCCGAACAGCTTCCGCAGCCTAAGCAGTCAAGAGATGAAACCTGCATCCTGTATTTGTATTTACCGAAGCCTTTACCTCTTGCAGAAACTGATACAAAGCTTTCGGGAGCGTTTTTAGCCTCTTCCTCTGTAAGAAGAACGGGTCTGATAGCTGCATGAGGACAAACGAATGCACACTGGTTACACTGGATACATTTTTCGCTGTCCCATTCAGGAATATCTACAGCAACACCACGTTTTTCGTAAGCCGCAAGGCCCTGAGGGAATGTTCCGTCTTCCATGCCCTTGAATGCACTTACCGGAAGCTTATCTCCGGCCTGTGCGTTGATAGGCATAACAATATTTTTAAAGAATTCGGGATAATCCTTTTCTTCCTTAACTTCATCAACTGCGTTTTTCCACTCTTCGGGAATAGTTACCCTTACAAGGCTTTCAATACCCTTGTCAACCGCAGCATAGTTCATATTAACGATAGCATCGCCTTTTTTGCCATAGCTCTTTTTGATAGCCTCTTTCATATAGCCTACAGCATCCTCAATGGGGATGATGTTTGAAAGTTTGAAGAAAGCTGCCTGAAGAACAGCGTTTACCTTATTGCCAAGGCCGATACGTTTAGCGATCCTTGTACCGTTTATGATATAAAGATGTATATTATTTTCAGCAAAATATCTCTTCATAGCTGCAGGAAGGTGGCTATCAAGCTCTTCGGGTTCCCAAACAGTATTAAGAAGGAAAGTACCGCCGGGAAGAAGCTCTGAATGCATATCATAAAGATGTACATACTCCTGTTTATGGCAGGCTACGAAGTTAGCTGTTTTAACAAGATATGTAGAGCGGATAGGTTTGTCACCGAAACGAAGGTGTGACTGTGTTATACCGCCTGATTTTTTAGAGTCATATGAGAAATATGCCTGAACATATTTGTCTGTATGGTCACCGATGATCTTGATAGAGTTCTTGTTTGCGCCAACTGTACCGTCAGAACCAAGACCCCAGAATTTACAGCTGATATCACCCTCAACAACGTCGATCTCCTTGCCTACAGGTAATGAAAGGAATGTAACGTCATCAACGATACCAACCGTGAAGTGGTTTTTAGGTGTATCAAGAGCAAGGTTATCATATACAGCAACTATCTGTGCAGGTGTAACGTCTTTTGAAGCAAGTCCGTAACGTCCGCCTACTACTGTATAACTTTTTCCCATTTCAAAAATTGCTGAACAAACATCCTGATATAAAGGCTCGCCTACTGAACCAGGCTCTTTTGTTCTGTCAAGAACAGCAATCTTTTTAACTGTTTCGGGAATAGCCCCAAGGAAGTGCTTGATCGAGAAGGGTCTGAAAAGATGAACTTTGATAAGGCCTACCTTTTCTCCCTTTTCTAAAAGATAATCGATCGTTTCTTCAATAGCCTCGCAGGCTGAACCCATTGCCACAATAATCCTGTCTGCATCGGGAGCGCCGTAGTAGTTGAAAAGGTCATAATTTCTGCCTGTAAGCTTGCTTATTTCTTTAAAGTAGTTTTCTGTGATGCCTACTATGTCATCATAGTAGCCGTTACATGCCTCTCTGTGCTGGAAGAATGTATCGGGGTTTTCTGCTGTACCTCTTGTTACGGGATGCTCGGGATTAAGAGCATTCTCCTTGAATCTTTTAACAGCATCCATATCAACAAGCTTTGCAAGCTCATCATAGTCAAGACACTCTATTTTCTGTATCTCGTGTGATGTACGGAAACCATCAAAGAAATGAAGGAAAGGAACGCGTCCTTTGATAGTACTTAAATGAGCAACAGCCGCAAGGTCCATGACCTCCTGAACAGAGTTTGATGCAAGCATAGCAAAACCTGTCTGACGGCAAGCCATAACGTCTGAATGGTCACCGAAGATAGAAAGTGCATGTGTTGCAAGTGTTCTCGCACTTACATGGAAAACTGTAGGTAAAAGCTCACCTGCTATTTTATACATATTGGGGATCATAAGAAGAAGTCCCTGTGATGCTGTATATGTTGTAGTTAAAGCACCTGCTGCAAGAGAACCGTGAACGGCACCTGCCGCACCTGTTTCTGATTCCATCTCAACTACTCTAACCGTCTGTCCAAAAATGTTTTTCTTACCGTTTGCTGACCAGTCGTCTGTTTTTTCAGCCATCGGTGAAGAAGGTGTTATGGGGAAAATGCCGGCAACTTCTGTAAACGCGTATGATGCGTAAGCAGCAGCTTCATTTCCGTCCATGGTCTTCATTACTTTAGCCATAATATCCTCCTTTTAAAACCTGCAAAAAGCAGTGGATCTTTCCCTGATTATATGAATATCTTCTCTGTAAAATGTACTGATTTGAATACATTCCTATTAGATATACTATAATAAACATAAAAGCAAAAATCAACTTTTACTTTATCAAAGCATAGTAAAAAAATGTTTAAACTTTAAACCGCTTTGTTGTTACTTTATCACAAAAAAGCGTTATGCTTTAACCCTATAGTGATTATAATATGCCAAAGGCCTTTTTTTAACATATTGTCCAAAAATAACTTTCATTTCTAACCCCTTCAATCGTTTTTAAACAAGGAAAGGTAAATTTTCAACAAATTATATGCCTACAAATATCTTTTTTAATAGCCAAAAATATACAAATTATACATCTAACCATTTTCACAAAACTATTTTAAGCTTAGTCATTTTATCTAAGATTTATTTGTATTTAATGACATTTAATATATTTTTGCAGCTTTTAAAAATTTTTTATATATATCAAAAGGCAGTCCGCTTAAACGGACTGCCTTAAAAAAATTATTATTCGTTTTCTTCTTTTTCTTCAAACATAATAGCAAGCTCGTGAAGCTGTATCTCATCAACAACATCAGGTGCTCCTGTAAGAGGACATGATGCATCCTTAACTTTAGGGAATGCCATAACGTCTCTTATGCTTGTTGCACCGGCCATAAGCATTACCATACGATCAAGACCGAAAGCAAGACCGCCATGAGGAGGCACGCCGTACTTGAACGCATCAAGAAGGAATCCGAAACGCTCCTGTGCACTTTCCTCGCTTAAGCCGATAAGGCTGAACATCTTTTTCTGAATATCGTTTCTATGGATACGGATACTTCCGCCGCCAAGCTCAACGCCGTTAAGAACTATATCGTAAGCCTTTGCTCTTACCTTGCCGGGGTCTGTATCAAGAAGCTCCAGATCCTCGTCCATAGGCGCTGTGAATGGATGATGAACAGCAACATATCTGTTTTCTTCCTCGTCCCACTCAAGCATAGGGAACTCTGTTATCCATAAGAAGTTGTAATCATCGCTTCTTGTAAGCTCAAGACGTTTTGCAAGCTCGCAGCGTAATGCGCCAAGGGCATCAAATACAACTTTATCCTTATCTGCACATATAAGCACAAGGTCGCCGGGCTTTGCTTCCATAAAGTCGAGGATCTCTTTTATCTTCTCATCTGTAAAGAATTTAGCTATGGGAGATTTTATCTCGCCGCTTTCTGTATAGTTGATCCATGCAAGGCCCTTTGCCTGATATGTTTTAACGAACTCAACAAGTGAGTCGATCTGTTTTCTGGGGAATTTTGAGCATCCGTTTGCATTGATAGCACGAACACTTCCGCCCATATCAAGAGCAGATTTGAACACAACAAACTCTGTTCCTCTTACTAACTCTGAAATGTTTTTAAGCTCCATTCCGAAACGGAGGTCGGGTTTATCACTACCGAATCTTTCCATACCCTCAGCATAAGTCATTCTCTTAAAAGGTACGGGGATATCAACACCTAATGTATCCTTCCATACTTTCTGGATAAGCCTTTCGTTGATGTCGATGATTTCATCGATATCAATGAAAGAAAGCTCCATATCTATCTGTGTGAACTCAGGCTGTCTGTCTGCTCTTAAGTCCTCATCACGGAAGCATTTTGCGATCTGATAGTATCTGTCCATACCGGATACCATAAGAAGCTGTTTATAAAGCTGGGGTGACTGGGGAAGACCATAGAATGTACCGGGATAAACACGGCTGGGCACAAGGTAATCCCTTGCTCCCTCGGGTGTACTCTTACCCATGATAGGTGTTTCTATCTCAAGGAAGTTTTCGCCATTTAAAAAGCTTCTTACTGACTGAACTACGTTATGGCGCATAATGATATTCTTCAAAATGCTGGGTCTTCTTAAGTCTATATATCTGTATTTAAGTCTTAAATCATCTTTTGCACTTACGCTGTCCTCAACCTGGAAGGGAGGTGTTTCACTCTCTGAAAGAACACGAAGCTCATCAGCGATTATCTCAATTTTTCCTGTTTTCATATTAGGGTTGATATTGCCCTCTGTTCTTAAAGCAACTTTACCTTTAACAGCAAGAACATACTCACTTCTTACTGACTCTGCCTTAGCAAAAAGGTCACTGTCAGCAGTCTGGTCAACAACTACCTGAACTAAACCTGTTCTGTCTCTTAAAGCTATAAATATAAGCTGACCAAGGTCACGGCGGCGCTGTACCCAGCCCATTACTGTAACGCTTTCGCCAACCAAAGTTTCATTTACATTGCAGCACATATGACTTCTTTTTAAGCCTGTCATTGATTCGCCCATAATCTATTCTCCTAACTCGTAAAAATTTGTGAACATAAAATGCCTATCTTAATAATAATAGCATTTTTATGACAAAAATCAAGGGCAAGAGTTCACTCCTGCCCTTAAAATCAGTGTTTTTTATTCAACTATTGTTACCCAGCCCATTTCGTCCTCTTTTTCACCGCTCTGGATACCTGTGATAGTATCATAGATAGTGTGTGAAACAGGGCCGATCTCGCCGTTATTAACAACTATGCTCTCGCCTTCAAAGTAAAGCTCGCCGATAGGTGAAATAACTGCCGCTGTACCTGTGCCGAATGCCTCGTTAAGTGTGCCGTTTTTAGCCGCATCAACTACTTCCTGAATGCTTATCTTTCTTTCAGTTACTTTGTAACCTGCTTTTCTTAAAAGCTCGATAGATGACATCCTTGTTATACCCTCAAGGATACTTCCGTTTATCTCGGGAGTGATAACCTCGCCGTTGATAACGAACATTACGTTCATTGTACCAACTTCTTCGATATATTTTTTCTCTATACCGTCAAGCCAGAGTACCTGTGTATAGCCTCTTTCTGCAGCTACCTCCTGCGCTTTAAGGCTTGCCGCATAGTTAGCCGCTGTTTTTGCAAAGCCAAGGCCGCCTCTTACCGCTCTGCAGTATGTATCCTCAACGTAGATCTTAACAGGGTTGATACCCTCTGCATAATAAGAACCTACGGGTGAAAGGATAACAAAGAATCTGTATGTATGGGAAGGATGAACACCAACGTGGTTATCCATAGCGATAACAAAGGGTCTGATGTAAAGGCTTGTGCCGGGCTCTGTGGGGATCCATTCCTCTTCAATTTTAACAAGTTTTTTAATAGCCTCAACAACGAAGGGACCGTCAAACTGAGGGATACAAACTCTGTCATTTGATCTGTTAAGTCTTTCCATGTTCTTTTCGGGTCTGAAAAGTCTTATCTGTCCGTTTTTGCCTTTGTAAGCCTTTAAGCCTTCAAATGTTGTCTGTCCGTAATGGAGCACCATGCATGCAGGATTCATCATAAAAGGCTCGTTGGGAACGATCCTTGCATCGTGCCAGCCGATACCGTCTGTATAATCCATAACAAACATATGGTCTGTATAATAATTTCCAAAACCGAGATTTGACATATCGGGTTTCTCTTTAAGGTCTTTTCTGAGTTCGATTTTAAGCTCCATTTTTATTCCTCCCCTAAACTTTATA
This sequence comes from Lachnospiraceae bacterium, assembly GCA_015057875.1. GTDB lineage: Bacteria > Bacillota > Clostridia > Lachnospirales > Anaerotignaceae > SIG274. The sequence goes on from SVDG01000020.1 coordinate 12,056, forward strand.
ATTTCTCTTTTGTAAATTAAATATTTTTAATAAAGTTTTCTATCTCGGAAAGCTTTATTTCACTTACTTCTCCCGTTTCCATATTCTTAACGGAAACCTTATCGTTTGCCACCTCATCATCACCGATGATAGCTGAATATCTTGAGCCTATTTTGTTGGCATATTTCATCTGTGCCTTAACGCTTCTGCCTACTGTGTCACAGTCAGCTCCGATACCTGCGTTTCTTAATCTGTAAACGATAGCCTGACTTTTAACAAAGCCTGTTTCGCCGATAGAGCCGATATAAATATCTCTTACCCTCTTATGCTCAGCTTTGCCGTTTTGTGCCTCAAGTGTAAGTAAAAGTCTTTCAATACCCATACCAAAGCCTACAGCGCCCGTTTTTGCTCCACCGCACTCCTCAATAAGGTTATCGTATCTTCCGCCGCCGCATACAGTTCCCTGTGCGCCGATGCTTGTTGTAACAAATTCAAATACTGTTTTTGTGTAGTAATCAAGGCCTCTTACGATACCGCTGTCAACAGTATATTTTATACCCATCTCATCAAGTATATTTTTAAGCTGTTCAAAATGAGCTGTACATTCCTCATCAAGGCAATCAAGCACAGAAGGTGCATCCTTGATTATTTCCTTGCATTTTTCATTTTTGCAGTCAAGTACTCTTAAGGGATTTTTTTCAAATCTCTGTTTACATTCGGGACAAAGATGCTCAAGGTTTCCGCCAATAAACTCTCTTAATGTTTTATTGTACTTTCCACGGCATTCAGGACAGCCAAGGCTGTTGATCCTGAGCTCAATATTCTTTACACCAAGCTTTTCAAGCAAAGAGTATGCAACTGAAATGACCTCCGCATCAAGGGCTGCACTGTATGAGCCGAACATTTCTATGCCAAACTGGTGGAACTGTCTCTGTCTGCCTGCCTGTGTATTTTCATATCTGAACATAGGCTCGATATAGTAAAGCTTTGTAGGCTGGGCATTGTTGTGCATGCCGTGTTCGATATAAGCCCTTGCAACACCTGCCGTGCCCTCGGGACGCAGCGTAATGCTTCTGTCTCCCTTGTCGTTAAAGGTATACATTTCCTTCTGCACGATGTCTGTTGTGTCACCAACGCTTCTTAAAAAAAGCTCTGTATGTTCAAAAACGGGTGTTCTAATTTCCTCGATGCCGAATTTTTCACAAAGGGCACGCATTTTTCCTTCAACTATGTGCCAGTCATTCATCTCGGGACCGAATATATCCTTAGTTCCTTTAGGTGCCTTAGTAAGCATTTTATTTACCCTCCTTAGGCAAATCATTTATTTTGCGTTCTATCATTTCGTCTATCCTTGTGATATAGTCATCAAGGCTTTTTACGTTATATATTCTGTAGATATGGTTATTTTCGCTTTCATAAACCTTTGTTGTGGCACCTGCACCCGCCGCAAGGATAGTAAGCTTTTCTTCCATAATGTCAACATTATAAAGACATTCCTTGCCCGGCATACAATATCCCACGTTTTCAAAGTTTCCTACCATATTTTTCTGTCTGTACATATAGTAAGGCTTCATACCAAGCTCTTTTGCAGCCTCAGCGGATATCTTAAGCATATTTTCCGTAACAGCTGCATTTGTAAGCTCTATATTTTCAAGTTCTTCCTTAAGCTTTGACGCCCTTTTTACAGCAAGAGTATGTACTGTAAGGCTATCAGGAGAAAGTCCTTTTATCTCATCAAGCGTGATCTTAAGCTCGTTTTCAGTCTCCCCCGGAAGGCCAAGGATAATATCCATATTTATATTTTCAAAGCCTGCCTCCCTTGCCATAGCAAAGGCTTCCTTTATCTGCCCGGGAGTATGCTCCCTGCCGATAAGCGAAAGTGTTTTTTCACACATAGTCTGTGGATTTATAGAAATACGGTCAGCACCGTATTTTTTGATAATATCAAGCTTTTCTTTTGTTATGGTATCAGGCCTTCCAGCCTCAACGGTGTATTCGCCAACATTTTTCACATCAAAATTGGCTTCAACCGCTTTAAGCACTCTTTCAAGCCTTTCCTCGTTAAGAGAAGTAGGTGTGCCTCCGCCGATATATATATTCCTTATATTCTTATCCTTTGAATATTTACCGAGATATTCTATCTCTTTTATAAGGCAGTCGATATAGCTATCAACCTTCTTTTCATATTTATCAAGAGGATATGATGCAAAAGAACAGTAAAGGCATCTTGTCGGGCAAAAAGGAATACCGATATAAATACCGATATCATCTTTTTTTATGCTTCCGAGTATTTCTCTTTCAGCCAATGCGACCTCAACAGTAAGCTCTGCTTTTTCGCGGGTAACATCAAACTTCTCCACAAGATGGGTTATGACCTCATCGCTCTTAAGTCCTTCATCCATAAGCTCGTTGGCTTTTTTTGCAGGGCGTATGCCCGTAAGCATTCCCCACGCAGGGCGTATACCCGTTGCCTCCTTAAGGGTTTCATAAACACCTTTTTTAACAAGCCATCTGTTAAAATCCTCCGGTGTTCCTTTTTGCTTATCAAAGCTCCTTACAAATATATTCTGGCCATTTTCATAAAGCATAACTATAAAACACGTCCTTATAAGAAGTGTTTCTATAGTCAGACCTTCCTCTGCCGGTATATCTATCCTTGTGTATTTTTCATTCTGAAAAAAGATCTGTATGGCGGTCTGCACTTCGTTTGTAAACTCATGCCCGCGCATTATATAATTCATCATCTAAATCATCCTTATAAGAATGGATTGTAATTTCTTTCTTTAAAAATTGTTGTTTCCTGTCCGTGACCTGATAAAACAACTGTATCATCGGGTAATGTTATAAGCTTTGTACGAATAGAATCTATAAGCTTTGCAAAGTTTTCGCTCATAGGATATCCGCAGCCGCATTTGTTTTCCTTTATCTTTCTTCCTGTGTTAGGGAAGTCTGTTCTTCCTATCGAGCCATAGAAAAGAGTATCTCCCGAGAAAACGATCTTTTCCTTTTCGATATAATAGCAGGCACCGCCTACAGTATGTCCGGGTGTGTGTAAGCATTTCATCTCAACATCGCCGAACTTAAATATCTCTCCATCTTTAAGGAGAACATCGGGGCTGAACTCCACGGGACCAAAGAACATGGTTGAAAGATTTATAGTTGCATCCTCAAGCACATCCTGCTCACACTCATGACATACAACAGGCACGTTATATTTTGCCTTAAGTGCAGGCACAGCACCTATATGGTCAGCGTGTCCGTGTGTAAGCACGATAGCCTTGACCACAACACCAAATTCCTCAACGCAGGCAATAACTCTTTCAGGGCCTGCACCGGGATCGATTATAATGCCCTCTTTTGATTTCTCATCATAAACTACATATATATTCTGGTCCATTGAAAAATTAACGATTTTTTTAATAAGCATAGCACTTCTCCTTAAAAAAGTCTGTCGCTGTCCAAAAGCAGCGTTACGGGTCCGTCATTCAACAGTTCAAATTTCATATCGGCCTGAAAAATACCACATTCTACCTTAAGAGGCATTTCCCTTGCCTTTTCAACAAATCTTTCAAATTTAGGTGCCGCATCTTTAGGGGATGCACCGGTTGAATATCCGGGTCGTCTGCCCTTTCTCGCATCACCGTACAATGTAAAATTAGGGACTATAATCACCTCTCCCTGAACATCAAGCACAGAAAGGTTCATCTTTCCGTTTTCGTCCTCAAAGATACGGAGATTGAAAATTTTATCTATCATATAGTCCATCGTTTTTTCGTCATCATCGGCCTTGAAGCCTACAAGGGCCGCTATGCCCTTTTTGATGCTTCCAACAGTCTTACCGTCAACATCGACCTTGGCATAAGCCACCTTCTGCAACACCGCACGCATACCGCTACCTCCGTCAGCCGCTTACACGTTCTATTTCGTCTACGCCCTTTATATTCATAAAGTGGCTGCATACTTTTTCAAGCTGGTTCTTGTTTGTAATATCTATAATGATATTGAAAACAGCACTTCCGTCCTTATTGCTCCTGCCGTTAAAGGATTTAACAGTAAGGCCTTCTTCACTCATTACTCTTGAAATATCCATGATAAGTCCGCTTCTGTCTGAAGCTGTTATCCTGATCTCAGTTGTAAATGAGCTAAGGTTAGCTGTATTCTTAAGATCATCCCACTCTGCCTCAAGCAGTCTGCTTCTTTCAAAACCATCAAGGTTTATTATGTTTACACAATCGGTCCTATGGATGGAAACACCTCTGCCTCTTGTAACAAAGCCTACTATCTCATCGCCGGGAACAGGGCTGCAGCAGCGTGAAAATCTTACCGCAACATCACCTACACCCTTTATAATAACGCCGTTTGTGCTCTTTGTTTTAACTGCAGCTTTGGCGGCGGCCGCAGCCTCCATCTTTTTGATGATATCCTCGCCTGTCTGCTTCTTTTCTTCCTCTTTTTTGATCTCTTCTATGAGCTTGTTTACTACCTGTCCTTCTTTGAGTCCTCCGTGGCCTACTGCGGCACAGATAGCATCAAAGTCTTTAAAGGGGAATTTTTTAAGAAGTATCTCAAGGTAGTTGCCCTTCATAAGCTCGTTAAGAGTATAGCCTTTTTTCTTGGCATCCTTTTCCATAAGGTCCTTGCCCTTGATGATATTTTCTTCTTTAAGTTCTTTTTTGAACCACTGGTTTATCTTTGTCCTTGCCTGTGAGCTTTTAACAAGCTTTAACCAGTCCTTGCTGGGACCTCTTGAGTTCTGGGAAGTTATTACCTCGATTCGGTCACCGTTTTGTATCTCATAATCAAATGTAACTATCTTATTGTTTACCCTTGCTCCAACCATTTTGTTGCCTACAGCCGTATGGATAGTATAGGCAAAGTCGATAGGCGTTGAGCCCTTGGGAAGGCTTATAACATCGCCCTGAGGGGTGAAGGCATAAACCTGGGTAGTAAATATGTTAAGGTCAAGCTTTAATGTATCAAGATACTCCTTGTCATCAGCCATATCTGTCTGCCACTCAAGTATCTGACGAAGCCATGAAAGCTTTTCTTCCTCGCTTTTAAGTGTTTTTTCCTTTGTTTTTCCCTCTTTATATTTCCAGTGGGCTGCGATACCGTATTCACTTGTACGGTGCATATCAAAAGTCCTTATCTGTATTTCAAAAGGCTCACCCGTAGGTCCTATAAGAGTATTGTGAAGGGACTGATACATATTGGGCTTGGGCATAGCAATATAGTCCTTGAACCTGCCCGGCATGGGCTTATAGATATCGTGAACTATACCTAAAACTGCATAGCAGTCTCTTACCGTATTTGTAAGCACCCTTATGGCAAAAAGGTCATATATCTCGTCAAATGTTTTTTCCTTGTTCTTCATCTTTTTATAGATGCTGAAAAGATGCTTGTTCCTGCCGAAGATCCTTCCTTCTATGCCTGCTTCTTTCATTTTTCCGTTAACCTCTTCGATGATATTGTTAACGTAGTTTAAGCAGTCCTCTCTTTTAAGCTCTATTTTGGCAACAAGGTCATTGTATTCATCAGGATAAAGATATTTAAAACAAAGGTCCTCAAGCTCGACCTTGATTTTTGAAATACCAAGCCTGTTGGCAAGGGGTGCATAAATATCCATTGTTTCCTGTGCTTTTTCTATCTGTTTTTCAGCCTTCATATAGCTTAATGTACGCATATTATGAAGCCTGTCCGCAAGTTTGATAAGTATTACCCTTATATCCTTCGCCATGGCAAGGAACATCTTACGGTAGTTTTCAGCCTGTATCTCCTCTTTTGTTGAGTATGCGATCTTACCGAGCTTTGTAACACCGTCAACAAGAAGTGCTATCTCGGGACTGAAAATATTTGATATATCCTCATAGCTGTATTCCGTATCCTCTATAACATCATGCAAAATACCTGCAACTATCGACTCTATATCAAGCTCAAGTTCTGCAAGCAGATGTGCTACTTGCAAAGGATGTATAATATAAGGCTCGCCTGATTTCCTTACCTGATCGGCGTGGGCTTCTCTGGCAAGTCTGTATGCTTTATCTATCATAGACAGGTCATTTGACGGATGATATGTTCTTATCTTTTCGATCAATTCTTCATATAAAATCAGTATGTCGTCCATTTAAAGCCCTCCTTTCAGAAAATATTCCGCCTATTTTACCGTATTAGATATATTATAGTAACTTTGTAATGCCTTTTCAAGTAGACAACAGTCTATTTTTTAATATAAAAAAGTACTTTTTTTAGCACATATCACATCTGTTCGCAAAACAAACATTGCTTCATGCCGGGTTTTAAGTATAATATATAATAGTGAGGTGTTTTTTATGAAATTACAGCGACTTTTAAGCTACGTGCGCCGCGCCGTAGATGATTATAATATGATAGAAGAAGGCGATAAGATCGCCGTTGGTATATCCGGAGGGAAGGACAGCTTATGCACCCTTATAGCCCTTGCTCATTTAAGGAGGTTTTATCCTAAAAAGTTCGAGCTTGTGGGTATTACCGTATCCCTCGGCTTTGAAGGCACAGATTACAGCCCTGTTAAAAAGCTTTGTGATGAGCTTAATGTGGAATACTACGTTGTAAACACGGATATAGGACAGATAATCTTTGATGAACGTAAGGAGAAAAACCCCTGTTCATTATGTGCAAAAATGAGAAAAGGCGCCCTTAATGACGAGGCAGACAGGCTCGGCTGTAACAAAATAGCTTTAGGCCACAACAAGGACGATGTTGTTGAAACGTTTTTTATGTCCCTGTTCTTTGAAGGCAGGATAAACACCTTTGCTCCCGTTTCCTTCCTTGACAGGATGAAGCTTTACTCCATCCGTCCTCTTATGTATGTGCCTGAATATGAAGCAAAAAGCTTTATAAATCAAGGCGGTTACGAGCTTGTTAAAAACCCCTGCCCTGCAGACGGAGAAACAAAAAGACAGGAGATACGTAACCTTATAAAAGTTCTTTCAAAGGACTATGAAAACTTAAGCGGAAAGGTTTTTGGTGCAATACAGCGCTCATCCATAAAAGGCTGGGATACACCGAAGGAGTGATATTAAATGGCTGAAAATTCATATTTTGACGAACAGAAGCAGCTTAATACAGCCCTCCTTCGTGAACAGATAAAAGAGCTTCCCCCTTTTATCAAGGAATACTTTGTAAGTATAGCCCAGACAAATGCCGTTAAAACACGCCTCGGCTACGCCCGTGACATAAAGGTGTTTTTCAGCTATCTGCTTGCAAACCACGAGCTTTTTTACAACAAGCAGATGAAGGATATAAAGGTGAGTGACCTTGACAGCATTACCCCCGAGGATATAGATATTTTTATGGAGTTCATATCCTCCTATTCAAGGCCTGACGAAAAAACAGAGGAAGGTGTTATAGAATACACCAATGATGAAAAAGGCAAGGCAAGAAAGCTTGCGGCTTTAAGAAGTATGTATAAATACTTTGTCAAACGCAGAAAAATAAATACAAATCCTGCCGCCCTTGTGGACTCTTTAAAGATCCACCGTAAGGCTATCGTTCGCCTTGACTTTAATGAGGTGGCGGATCTGCTTGACGAGGTGGAATACGGAAACGACCTTACTGAAAGGCAGAAGTTGTTTCACGAAAAGCTTAAAACAAGGGACCTTGCTATAGTCACTCTCCTTGTTGGTACGGGTATACGTGTATCCGAATGTGTAGGGATAAATATAAATGACGTTGATTTTAAAAATAACGGAGTTAAAATAACCAGAAAAGGCGGTAACGAATCCACCGTTTATTTCGGTGAAGAGGTAGAAGAAGCGCTGAGAAATTATCTTGAGGAAAGAAAAAATGCTGTTACGGAAGACCCCGATGAACAGGCACTTTTTATTTCATCAAAGGGAAAAAGGATAAATGTCCGTTCCATTCAGCTCCTTGTTAAAAAATATTCCTCCGTTTCCGTAAAGCTTAAAAAAATAACTCCCCATAAACTGAGGAGCACATACGGTTCAAACCTTTATCAGGAAACAGGCGATATTTATCTTGTTGCCGATGTCCTCGGTCACGCCGATGTAAACACAACAAGAAAGCATTATGCGGATATCGAGGAAAACCGCCGCAGAAGTGCCGCAAAATATATTAAACTGAGAAATGACTGACCATCTGTTAAAAGGAGTGTTCGATATGATACATTTTGAACAGAAAGAATATAAAGGTTTCAGAATAAAGGTTGAAGTAACAGGCTTTATCGAGGAATATGCCTTGAAGTTTTACAAAATATATAACCATGTAAAAAACCACTCTCGCTTTGTAAAAGTATATACAGACTCGGAAGATAATGTTGTGGTCGTTTGTGATGAAAACTATAAAGACCGTGCCTTAAAATGGTTATCAACATATGGTGAGATAATAGAAGTAGCTCCTGTAACCGTTATTGAACCTTCAGTTGATGCTGAAGTATGCGGTATCAACGAAGCCGATCATGAGATAACAGAAACCGAAATCAAA
>SVDG01000122.1 GCA_015057875.1 Lachnospiraceae bacterium
AAAACCGAAGGTCATATCAATCGGAGTGACAGGATTCGAACCTGCGGCTTCTACGTCCCGAACGTAGCGCTCTACCAAACTGAGCCACACCCCGTAAAATCAACATAACTATTATAAGGGTGCGGAACACTTTTGTCAATCGCCTGCAGAGGCTTATCAGAAAATAGCAAAGTATAAAAGCACTATTATACCTATCCCTATACGATACCAGCCGAAAGCTATGAAGTCGTGCTTTCTTATATAGTCCATAAGGAATTTTATTACAAAAAGAGATACGATGAAGGCAACAAGCATACCTAAAAGAAGCACTATTATCTCCGCCATAGCAAAGCTAAATCCGAATTTAAGTATTTTAAGGAAGCTAAGCCCGAACATTACAGGCACGGCAAGGAAGAATGTAAACTCTGCCGCCGCTGTTCTTGAAACGCCTATTATGAGGGCACCTATTATGGTAGAGCCTGAACGTGATGTTCCGGGTATGATGGAAAGCACCTGAAAAAGGCCTATCATAAGGGCTGTTTTATAGCTTATGTCGTTAAGCGTTTTTACAGCGGGCTTTCTTTTTTTGTTCCACTTTTCAATAACTATGAACGCAACACCGTAGATAATGAGCATAAGTGCAATAACTGTAGGTGTGTGCAGCTTGCTTTCTATAAGATCATCAAAAAGTATAGTTACGACTGCACCGGGGATACATGCAAAAGCTGTTTTAAACCACAGCGAAAAAACATCCTTTCTGATCATTCCCCTTCTCCTATCGCCAAAACGGAAGGGAAACATCTTTCCCCAGAAAAGCACAACTACCGCCATTATGGCACCAAGCTGTATGACCACAAAAAACATTTCCTTAAAGGCATCACTCATATTAAGCTTTATAAATTCATCCACAAGGAGCATATGCCCTGTGCTGGATATAGGAAGCCACTCTGTTATGCCCTCAACTATACCTAAAAATATGACCTTTAAAATCTCAAAAACCGTAAGCTCCATTTATTTTACCTCTTTATATTTACTTTCAAGCTCAAGCAGTATCTCCTTACGCCACAGGCCTCCGCCATAGCCTGTAAGGGCTCCGTTTTGACCGATAACTCTGTGGCAGGGAACAACTATAACAATAGGGTTTTTGTTGTTTGCTCCACCTACAGGCCTTGCCGCTTTGCAATCTATTTTTTTCGCTATATATTTATAGCTTACTGTCATGCCGTATGGGATATTACATAATTCCTTCCACACCTTTTTTCTGAAAGGTGTTCCCTCTAAAGTAAGCGGAATATCAAAGTCCCTTCTTTTACCCACAAAATACTCCCTCAGCTGTTTTTCAGCCTCGTCCGTGATGCTGTCAGGTTTGTCCTCCAAAACCTCACCTTCAAAGAAGCTTATCTCCCTCAAAGCTTTTCCATCCGAAACTATTTTTAAAGTACCTACAGGTGTCTGTTCCATATATTTTATGAACACAGTATCACCCTTTCTCATTAAGATAGGTGTTTATGCCCTCAAGATAGTTGAGGACGCTGTCCCTTTCAAGAAAAAGCTCATACTTATCCTCAAAGGCAGAATATGGAATGGACTTTCTTCCTCCGCTTTGTGCCTTGCCCCAGTATTTTTTAAGCACCTCAACGGGCAGGAAAAAATATCTGTTGTATTCAGAAAAATATATAAGCAGAAAAGCCACTCCACCCTGTTTGTTGAAATCCTCCATAAACTCCATCTGGTGGGCATGGATATTCTGTATGGGCAGATTTTTCTGTCCCGTCTGCTTTGCATCAAAGCAGATAGGTATACCCTGAACGGCGCCTATATAGTCTACTGTACTTTTGTTATCAAAATAAGCAAGGGTTATAACCTTTTCGTCCTTGTTGTACTTCATAGGCGTTATGGGCGTAGGTATCTTCTGCACAAGGGCAAGCCCTCTCTGGCGAAGTACCTCGTTTGTGTAATTTATAAGGTCCTCAAGGGCACTTCCTCTCAGTCCTCTTGTATGCCAGTATCCCATATCATTTCTCCATCTTCTTGACCGCCATAAGGGCCGTTTTGCTAACTATATCGCTGTCATCGTTAGTATATCTTTTAATAAGTTCAAGGCTTTCTTCCGTTCCTATGTTACTTAAGGCACATATCACGTTTCTTCTTATTATGTTGCGTCCGCGAAAGCTCATTGCGGTATTTCCGAAGCGTTCCTTAAACTTACCGTTATCAAGCTCAAGTATCTCCTCCGCAAGAGGGAAGATATCATCTGCATTTATCTCTTCTTCGATCACCCTTGTTTTGGGACACACCTTGTGGCACACATCACAGCCGAATATATCCGTACCCATAAGGGTCATTTCTTCCTCTGTAAGCACGCCCTTTTTCTGTGTTATATAGGAAATACATTTTTCCGTACAGAAACCGTTTTCACTTATAGCACCGGCGGGACAGGACAAAATACATTTTTTACAGCTTCCGCAGGTATCGTCAGACGTCTTTGTTTTTTCAAGCTCAAGGTCTGTAAGTATATAGCCTAAAAACACTCCGCTTCCGCCGTTTTTGCTTACAAGGGATGTGTTTTTTCCAATGTAGCCTGTGCCGCTTTTAACGGCAACGGCCCTATCGGATAAAGGCCCTGTATCAACAAAAACCATACACTTTGCATTAAATTTATTTTCAAGCTCATCTGCTAGGCTATCAAGTATGCGTTTTAAGGAAATATGATAATCCTCGCCCAGCACCCATTGAAATAT
>SVDG01000021.1 GCA_015057875.1 Lachnospiraceae bacterium
CAAACAAGGATATGATCAAGCTGGCAAGGCTTATAAATGACCTTTGCGATAAGTGGGAAAACTACTGAAAATAAACTGAACAGAATAAAAACAAGGGACGGTATGAAAACATACCGTTTCTTTTTTATAAAAAATTGACCGTAAGATGAGTTTATCCGTGTTATAAGTGAAAGGAGGCGAAGAAATGGCGGCAGTAAAAACAGATATTGAAAAGGCAGTACATAGATACGGAGATATGCTTTTAAGGATAAGTACGATAATGCTTGGAAGCGTAAGCGATGCCGAGGATGTACTGCAGGAAACAATAATCAGATATATCGAAAAGGCTCCGTTCTTCAATGATGCCGATCACGAAAAAGCATGGCTCATAAAGGTGGCGGTAAATAAATGCAAGGATATACAAAGACGGAGAAAGAGATACTCATATACCGAAATGGAAAATATAAGGGATAGCTTTATACAGCCTGAAAATACAGGTGTGTTTGACTCTCTCATGGCTTTGCCTGAAAAGTACAGGCTTGTTATGTTGCTTTTTTATGTTGAAGGCTACAGTACGCAGGAAATAGCTCCGATAATAGGCAGAAGTGCTTCCGCAGTAAAGATGCGGCTAAAAAAGGGTAGAGAGCTTTTAAAGGAAGAGTATATAAAGGGGGATATGTGATGGATAATGCAGATATTAAAAAGACTGTTATGGATATAAGGCTTACTGAAGAGGCTAGTGAAAGGATAATAAATGATTGCCATAGTATTATAAAAGCAAAAAAACAAAAGCCTAAACCGGTTTTAAGAAGAGTTATCGTTGTTGCGGCAGTATTGGCGGCCCTTAGTGTTTCTGCTGTTGCTTCAGTAAAAAGCGGGAATTTCAAAGATGTCTTTGGCTGGAACGGGGCTATTACGGGAACGATTTATGAAAACGCAACAGAGGAGATAAGTGTAACAGCCGCTATCGAGGAAGGAAAGCTTATCATTTCTGTTAAAACAGAAGACAAAGCACCTTACATCTATTTTGAAGAGTTGGGTATATCCGATATGGTGATAGAAGATGAAGGTGGAAAAGAAGTATTAAACGCTGATGGTATTATCACAGATATTTCGGAGGGAAGGGCAGTATTTAAAATAGATACAGATAATGTTGAAATAGGAAACTGTAAAATTATAATAAAAGAATTTACAGGCTACAAAAAAGCCGACCAGCCTTTGCCGGTAAAAGGTTTTTGGGAAACAGATATTGTTATATAATGAAGAAAGCCCCTGTTATTAAACAGGGGCTTTTTACATCAATCTTCTTTAACAGCCTTTTTAAAATCTCTTATATGTTTGAACTGTCTGTAATCGTGTTTGGGTTTGATCTCTTCTTTAGGCTCCATAAGCTTTGCAAGGAATTCCTTTTCCATCTCATCATATTCTTCCATATAATATGAGTCTATGAAAGCGTTGGCCATATCACGGTCCTGATCCATCATACCATTGCCTAAAATTGATGAGAGCTGAAATCTTGAATCATTTGAAGCAAAGGGGTCAGTCTGAGAATTCATTTTCTGCTCCATAAGGTTATCATAGTAGTTATCCATAAAACCGAGATCAAAAGGGTCTCTGTTATCGTTCATTTTAAAAACCTCCTTAATTAAAGTACTTTTATATTGTATATCTTTTGTTGTTTTACGTCAATAAAGCGTATGTTTATTGAAGTTTTATTTTTTGTTTACTATACCTTTAACCATTGATTTAAGGCGGTTTTAGACACGAAAGGCTTTGTTTGGCAACAAAATATTGATGTTTATATCTTTGTTGAACACAATATATAGAAAAAATAGTCAAAAACGTATTGCCGACCACAAGATATTGTGTTATTATAGACCACAAGCGGCGAAATTCATGGCAATTCAATAGCCTTTTAAATATCAGATAAAAATGTTTCAGATAATTGAATTTACAAAAAGGAGGTAACAAAAAATGCTGGTTTACAAAAGAGACGGCCGTGCGGTTGAATATGACAGAAGTAAGATCGTAGCTGCTATTCAGGCTGCTAACAACGAAGTTGAGGAAAAAGAAAGAATATCCGAGGAAAGAATAGATAATATCATTCATTTCATCGAAAGTAAAAAAAGAAGCCGTATCCTTGTTGAGGATATTCAGGACATTATTGAACAGAAGCTTATGGACGAAAAGAAATTTGTCCTTGCCAAAACCTATATCATCTACAGATATACAAGAGCCCTTGTCCGTAAGGCTAACACAACAGATGAGTCTATTTTAAGCCTTATCAGAAACAGCAATAAAGATGTTATGGAAGAAAACAGCAACAAAAACGCTGTATGTGCTTCAACCCAGAGAGACCTTATCGCAGGAGAGGTTTCAAAGGATCTTACAAGAAGGCTCCTTCTTCCCGAAAAAATTTCAAAGGCACATGATGAAGGTATACTTCATTTCCACGATGCTGACTATTTTGTTCAGCCTATCTTCAACTGTTGCCTTATAAATATCGGCGATATGCTTGATAACGGAACAGTTATGAACGGAAAGCTTATAGAAAGCCCTAAAAGCTTCCAGGTTGCCTGCACTATCGTTACACAGATAATTGCAGCTGTTGCCAGCAGCCAGTATGGCGGTCAGTCTGTTGATATACGTCATTTAGGCAAATATCTCAGAAAGAGCTATAACAAATATCTGAACAACTACAAAACAATATTCAAAGATGAGCTCAGCGATGAAGCTATAGATAAAATAGCTAAAGCAAGACTTCAGGATGAGCTTCGCGGCGGTGTGCAGACTATCCAGTATCAGATAAACACTCTTATGACAACAAACGGACAGTCTCCTTTCGTAACGCTTTTCCTTAACCTTGATAAGGATGATGAATATATTGAAGAAAACGCAATGATAATCGAGGAGATCCTCCGTCAGAGACTTGAGGGTATCAAAAACGAAAAGGGCGTTTTCGTAACACCTGCATTCCCTAAACTTGTTTATGTTCTTGATGAGCATAACTGCTTACAGGGCGGCAAATACGACTATATTACAGAGCTTGCTGTTGCTTGTTCTGCAAAAAGACTTTATCCTGACTATATTTCAGCTAAAAAGATGCGCGAAACATACGAGGGTAATGTATTTTCTCCCATGGGCTGCAGAAGCTTCCTTTCACCATGGAAGGATGAAAACGATAACTATAAGTTTGAAGGACGCTTTAACCAGGGCGTTGTAAGTATCAATCTTCCTCAGATAGGTATTATTGCCAACGGTAACGAAACTGTTTTCTGGGATCTTTTAGAGGAAAGACTTGAACTCTGCTTTGAGGCTATCATGTGCCGTCACCGTGCTCTTAAAGGCACAACAAGTGACGTAAGCCCTGTTCACTGGCAGTATGGTGCCATTGCAAGGCTTGATAAGGGCGAGAAGATAGATAAATATCTCTATGGACATTATTCATCTATATCTCTTGGCTACATCGGTCTTTACGAGGTAACAAAGCTTATGACAGGCGTTAGCCACACAGACCCCAAAGGTACAGAGTTTGCTGTTAAGCTTATGAAATGCTTAAGAGAGCACGTAAACAAATGGAGAGAGAAAACAAACATCGGATTTGCCCTTTACGGAACACCTGCGGAGTCACTTTGCTACCGTTTTGCAAGGATAGACAAGGAACGCTTCGGCACTATCAAGGATGTAACAGATAAAGGCTATTACACAAACTCTTACCACGTAGATGTAAGAGAGAAGATAGATGCATTCTCAAAATTTGCATTTGAAAGCCAGTTCCAGGCTATTTCTTCAGGTGGATGTATCTCCTATGTTGAAATACCCAACATGAGAAACAACCTTGGTGCTATAGAGGATATCGTAAAATATATGTATGACAACATCCTCTACGCAGAGTTCAATACAAAGTCAGATTACTGTCATGTATGCGGTTTTGACGGCGAGATCATCATCAACGATGATAACGAGTGGGAATGCCCTAACTGCGGAAACAAAGACCACGCAAAGATGAACGTTACAAGAAGGACTTGTGGATACCTTGGCGAAAACTTCTGGAACGTAGGTAAAACAAAAGAGATCAAGCAGAGAGTGCTTCATGTATAAGAGGTAATAGCTGTGAACTACGGTGATATTAAATATATAGATGTTGCAAATGGCCCGGGAGTGCGTGTTTCCATATTTGTAAGCGGCTGCAGCCACCATTGTAAAGGATGTTTCAACGAGGAAACATGGGATTTCAATTTTGGCGAGGCCTATACAAGCGAAACTGAGGACAGGATAATGGAATATCTTAAGCCCAACCATATCAGAGGACTTTCTCTGCTTGGCGGAGACCCTATGGAGCCTTCCAATATGGAGGCCCTTGTCCCTCTGCTTAAAAGGGTCAAAGCGGAACTCCCACATAAGGATATATGGTGTTATACTGGCTGTCTTTTTGAGAGAGATGTTCTGGGTAAGCTTATGGAAAAATACAGCTTCACAAAGGATTTTGTTGAAAACATAGACATACTTGTTGACGGACCTTATGTTGAGGAGCTTAAAAACGTAAATTTAAGGTTCAGAGGATCTGAAAACCAGAGGATAATAGACGTTAAAAAGAGCCTTGAAAAAGGCGAAACGGTTCTCTGGGACCTTGGAACAAAATAAAGTTATTATACGGCATCTTAACAGGTGCCGTTTTAATTATTTCATTGCATTGCAATATGATTTAGTATAGAATAATAATAAAAATTTTATAGGAGAATATTTATGCAGAAAGTGAATGTTAAAAAGCTTAAACCCGATGCAGTTTTACCCACATACGGCTCAGAATTTGCCGCAGGTGCCGATCTTTATGCCTGCATTGAAAACGATATACTTGTGTTCCCCGGAGAAACAGTAATGATAGGCACAGGCCTTGCTATGGAAATACCCGAGGGCTACGCAGGCCTTATTTACGCAAGAAGCGGCCTTGCTTCAAAAAAAGGCCTCGCTCCCGCAAATAAAGTAGGTGTTGTTGACCCCGATTACAGAGGGGAGTTCATGGTTGCCCTCCATAACCATTCAAAGGACACACAGACTGTTGCAAAGGGCGAGAGGATAGCACAGCTTGTTATAACACCCTGTATCCAGGTCGCCTTTACAGAGGCAGATGAACTCAACGATACAGTACGCGGTGCAGGCGGTTTTGGTTCAACAGGAACAAAATAAAAACTGAACGAAGTATAAAAATGTGATTTATTGATATTTTAAGGAGGAATTCTATGAAGTTTTTAAATAAATTAGGTGCCCTTGCCCTTGCGGGAGTTATGGCCCTTTCTCTGGCGGCCTGTTCGTCAGCTCCTGCTGAAAAAATAAGCATAACAAATGAAAACATTGAAACAGTTTTAAAAGACACAAAAAACAGACTCACAAAATTAAACGAAGTAAGTGCGGAAATGTCAGTCAGTGTAGGCCTTGGTTCAGCTGGCTCAGCTTCAACAGGCGTTACAAAGGCCTATATCAAGGATATGAAGGATCCTGTACTTAAAGAGATAATCGTTAAAACATCACAGGATGGCGTTGAGGCAGAAGATGCCCTTGAGGTTTATATCAAAGAAGAGAGTGGTAAATATCTTCTTTACACTATTTACGAGGGTGAATGGTATAAGCAGGAGATAGAAAGCTATTATGTAGGCTATCTTTTTAATCAGTATTACATTACTGAAAATGCTGTAAAGCTTCTTGATAACATTGAAAACGCAAAGGTAGACAGTACTGAAAACGGACTTACTAAAGTAACTTGTGAAGTACCTACAGCAAATGTTTTCAGCCTCGCTGACGGAACAGGCGCTTTCAGCTATCTGTTTGAAAGCCTTAATCAGGCATTCTTCAACGTTGCCGAGCCTGTAAAAGCTAATATGTGGCTTGATGAAACAGGTATGCTTGTAAAGTATGAAATAGACTATACTGCAGCGTTACAGGATGTTTTAAATACTATCTACGGCTCATACGGTGCAAGCCTTTCAGGCATGCTTGAGGTATCTGACTATACTATCACTGTTGAAATGGCTGATTTTGATGCTCTTGATGGCTTTGACTTACCCGAAAATGTAAAGAACGCACAGGAGTTTGCAAACCTTGAAGACGGTGTAATAACTATTGATGAATAATGCTTGATATGATGTAACAAAAAATGTATAATATAGAAGCTGTCGCTTATGCGGCAGCTTTTTAACGGTATAAAAAAGTTATTTATATAAGGAGAAATGAAATGATAAATGTAAGCGGAGTAAGCCTTCAGTATGGCGGAAGAGTCCTTTTCAAAGATGTAAACGTGACCTTTTCAAAGGGCAACTGCTATGGTCTTATCGGTGCCAACGGTGCCGGAAAATCCACTTTTTTAAAAATACTTGCAGGCGACCTTGAGCCTAACGAGGGCAGTGTAAATATCACTCCCGGTGAAAGACTTGCTGTTTTAAAGCAGGACCACTTTATGTTTGATGAGTTTGAGGTCGTAAAAACTGTTCTTTACGGACACAGAAGACTTTATGACATAATGGAGGAGAAGGAGGCTCTTTATTCAAAGGCTGACTTTACAGATGAAGACGGCCTAAGGGTATCAGAACTTGAGGGAGAGTTTGCGGAGCTTGATGGATGGAATGCTGAAAGTGATGCGGAAATACTCCTTAACGGCCTTGGCATAACAAACGAGTTCCATTATATGAAAATGAAGGAGCTTACAGGTAACCAGAAGGTAAAGGTGCTTCTTGCCCAGGCGTTATTCGGCAATCCCGACATACTCCTTCTTGACGAGCCTACAAACCACCTTGATATAAAATCCATCAAATGGCTTGAGGATTTCCTTATGAACTTTGAAAATACGGTTATCGTTGTATCCCATGACCGTCATTTCTTAAACAAGGTATGTACTCACATTGCGGATATAGATTACGGCAAGCTTACAATGTTCCTTGGTAACTACGATTTCTGGTACGGATACACACAGATGACACAGAAGCAGTTAAAGGACCAGAACAAAAGAGTGGAGCAGAAAATAAAAGAATTAAAAGAATTCATACAGCGCTTCAGTGCCAATGCTTCAAAATCAAAACAGGCAACATCAAGGAAAAAGCTTCTTGATAACCTTGAGATGAATAATATCAAGCCTTCTTCAAGACGCTACCCCTTTGTTAATTTCAAACAGGACAGAGAGGTTGGAAACGACCTTCTTGAGGTAAAGGGTATTTCCAAAACTATCGATGGAAGAAAAGTACTTAATGACGTAAGTTTTATAATAAGACCAAACGAAAAGGTAGCATTTGTCGGTAAGGACGAGATCGCCCGTACTACTCTTTATAAGATCCTTATGGGCGAGATGGAGCCCGATGAAGGAAGCTTTAAATGGGGTATAACAACATCAACAGCGTACTTCCCTAAAGATAACTCCGAGTACTTTGACGGATGTAACGATACCCTTGTTGACTGGTTAAGACCTTACGCAAAGGATGGAGAAAAATATGATGCCGATATTAGAGGCTGGCTTGGAAGAATGCTTTTTTCAGGCGAGGAGGCTCTTAAAGAGGCACACGTTCTTTCAGGAGGAGAGAGGGTAAGATGTATGCTTTGCCGTATGATGATGAGCGGTGCAAACGTGCTTATACTTGATGAGCCTACAAACCACCTTGACCTTGAATCCATAACAGCCCTTAACGAGGGACTTATTGATTACAAAGGCACACTTCTTTTCTGCTCACATGACCACCAGTTTGTTCAGACTATCGCTGACAGGATCATAGAGATACTCCCCGGCGGAATAATCGACAGGAAAGAAACATACGACGAATATATCGAAAACGAGATAGTTGACGAGTTAAGAGAAAAGTTTATGAATATTTAAAATAATTTTAAAGGACTTTGTGATATTTTTAATTGCAAAGTCCTTTTTTCGTGTATAATAATACTATTGAATATGGTTTCGGAGAGATAAAAATGATAACAGGTATAGGCACAGACATTATAGATATAAACCGGATCAGAAAAGCTATACTTATGGACGCCTTTGTAAAAAAGGTGTTTACCGATAACGAAAAAGGAAGAGCACTTAACAGCGCGGAAACAGCGGCGGGTATTTTTGCCGCCAAGGAGGCCTTTGTTAAAGCCTGTGGAACGGGATTTGGTAAAATCAGTGCAACAGATATAGAGGTAATGAAGGATGAAGCGGGAAAGCCTTATTTTGTTTTATACAATGAGGCAAAAAGCTTTGTTGAGCATAAAAATTCAAGGGTGCATCTTACCATAAGCCATGAAAGGGACTATGCGGTGGCCTTTGTTATAATAGAGGGGAGAGAAGACAGATGAAAGTAGCTAATGCGGAAAAAATAAGAAGAGCAGATAAAATAACTATTGAAGGATATGGGATCCCCGGTATAGTGCTTATGGAAAATGCTTCACAAGGCATTGCGAGGGTATGCCTTAAAGAGCTTGAAGGTATAAAAGACCCCAAAGTGCTTGTTATTGCAGGCAAAGGAAATAACGGCGGTGACGGTTATGCAGCGGCACGTCTTCTTAAAAATAATGGAGTAGCATGTGAGGTAGTTGTACTTGGTGACCTTAAAGACATAAAGGGCGATGCCAAAATAAACCTTGATGTTGCCAACAAAATAAATATCCCCATAACAAACGATATTTCCGATATAGATGAAAAGATCATAAATGCGGATATTGTCCTTGATGCTATTTTCGGCACAGGTTTTGCAGGGCAGGCGAGAGAGCCCCACGCAACGGTTATTGAAAAAATAAATAAACTTGCTAAAAAGGTAGTAAGCGTTGATATACCCTCAGGTGTTAATGCGGATAACGGCCATACAGATGGTAGCTGCGTTATGGCGGACGTTACAGTTACATTTGCCTTACCTAAGCTTGGAAATCTGCTTTATCCCGGAGCGGAAAATACAGGCAGACTTGAGGTTATAGATATTTCTATCCCTCAGCAGGTAATAGACACATTAAGGATAGACACTAATTATCTTACAGAGGCTGAAGTAAAGGCGCTTTTACCCAAACGCACACCCAGAAGCAACAAGGGCACATACGGAAAGCTTCTTATTATAGCAGGCTCTGAAAAAATGCCCGGTGCTGCCTTCCTTGCGGGTAAGAGTGCATATCGTGCAGGTGTCGGCCTTGTTTATTCAGGGATCGTTTACCATAGAAGAAAGGTGTTCCAGCAGCTCCTTCCCGAGGCTATATGCCTTTCACTTGAGGACTATGAGGGAACGGTTTATTACGAAAGCTATGATGGTATAGCAGACGTTGTAGATGATATGACTGCCATAGCTGTAGGCCCCGGCCTTGGCAACGGTAAATATGTAAGAGATTTTGTTGAAAGAGTACTTCATAACGCAAAGGTGCCTGTTATAATTGATGCAGACGGACTTAACGCCATCAGCCAGAATCCTGATGTTTTGAGAAAAACATCAAGAACACCTATAATAACACCTCATCCTGGTGAGATGAGCAGGCTTACAGGTCTTTCTGTTAAAGAAATACTTGCTGATCCTGTTGAAACAGCAAGAAAGTTTGCAATTAATTATAACACCATAACCGTCCTTAAAGATGCAAGGACTATCATCGCTGCTCCTGACGGAAGGATATATATTAACCTTACAGGTAATAACTCTATGGCAAAAGGCGGAAGCGGTGATGTTCTTACAGGCATAATAAGTGCTCTTGTTGCGCAGGGTATGGATAGCTACAGCGCAGCGTGTGTCGGATGCTTCATCCACGGCAGGGCAGGAGATATGGCGGCACAGGACCTTGGCCACTACGGTGTGCTTGCAAGGGATCTTTGCGAATATACTGCAAAAGTTCTTAAATCTATGGAATAAATGTTCATATATATAATGCTCCTTGACGTATAATTGTTAAAAAGGTTAAGGAGCTTTTATATGAAAAAAATAATTTGTACCTTTTTGGTTTTGGCCTGTATTGTTCTTACAGCATGCGGCAGAACAGAACAGTCGGTCATGGAGAAAATACAAAAGCGTCTTAATGAGATGGAAACTTACAGATGCACTGCTACCCTTACAAGGATAACAAACAAGGGAGAAAATCAATACGGTATCGAACAGTATTACAGAAAAAGCGGAGAGTATAAGCTTGTTATAACATCTCCCGATAAGCTTAAGGGTAACTATACTGTATATGACGGAGAAAAAATATGCCAGTACTCTGCCTCGGCAGGGGGCAAGGTAATAGCCGATGCGCCTGAAAGTCAGGCAAGAAATGAGCTTTTTTTAGGCTCGTTTATTAAAAACTATTTTCAGTCAGAAGAGGTATCGATAGATGTTTCCGTTATGGATGAGGGCAGATGCACAGTGCTTGAAGCCGTTATACCTGGAAATAATAAGTATACTTCAACAGAAAAACTGTGGATAGATAACGATACACTTGACCCTGTGCGTTTAACAATATATGATACAGAGGGTAAGGAAAGATACATAATAGATTATAATAAATTTGAATACAACTGTGATATCGAAGAAGGGACTTTTGATACAGACAAATAGGAGGAAGTCATTTTGAGTGATTTTTACAGGCTTACGGCAGAGATCGATCTTGATGCCGTTAAGATGAATATTGAAAATATACGCAAAAAAACAGGCGATAAAATAAAAATGATATGTGTTGTCAAAGCTGATGCCTATGGCCACGGTGCAGTTGAAATATCAAAAACCGTTATTGAAAGCGGTGCAGATATGCTTGCGGTTGCGGGAATAGATGAGGCTATAGAGCTAAGACGAAACGGAATAAATGTGCCTATACTTATTTTAGGTTATACCTCTCCTTCAAGGATGAAGGATGTTGTAAGCTATTGTCTTACGCAGACGGTTTATACACTTAATATGGCTGAAGAGCTTTCAAAGGCCGCGAAAGAGGCAGGCAAAAAAGCAAAACTTCATATCAAGGTGGATACCGGTATGGGACGCATAGGCTTCAGGGATACAAATGAGGATATTGCTGCGATCAGGCGTATAGCAGATCTTCCCTCTATAGATGCCGAGGGTATATTTACACATTTTTCAACTGCAGATGAGGCTGATAAGACCTTTACATATTTACAGGCTAAACGCTTTAAGGCTATGGTCGATACCCTTAAAAAAGACGGTATTGAATTTGAAATAATACACGGTGCAAACAGTGCCGGTATAATGGATTTTGACGATATGCTTTTTACGGCCGTAAGGCCCGGCATAATACAGTACGGTCTTTATCCTTCCGATGAGGTTAAAAAGGATAACCTTTCACTTAAGCCTGTTATGAGCCTTAAAAGCCATATAAGCTTTATAAAAACCGTAAGCGAAGGAACACCCATTGGCTATGGAAGGACATATACTGCTCCCGAAGAAAGGATAATAGCCACAATACCTGTAGGCTACGCTGACGGATATTTAAGGTCTATGAAAAACGGCGGCAGGGTAATCATAAACGGAGCCTATGCTCCTGTAACAGGAAGGATATGTATGGACCAGTTTATGGTCGATGTTACCGGTATAAAAAACATAAACATAGGTGATGAAGTGATACTTATGGGTGAAAAAGACGGGCTTGAAATAACCGCGGATGAAATAGCCCGTATAATGGATACAATAAACTATGAGGTCGTTTGTCTTGTTTCAAGACGAGTGCCGAGGGTATATATTGAAAACGGAAAAGAAATAAGAACAGTAAGCTATATATAATATCAAGCCCCGTTAGTCATCTTGTAACGGGGCTTTTGTATATTTTCCGCAATATATGGAAATGATAAGAACAGAAACGAAGTTATTTTCATATAAAAATAAGACGCAGTTTGTTTTAAGCGGAGAGTGGATGGATTGATAGTAAAAAGAGGCGATTTCTTTTATGCGGATCTAAGTCCTGTTGTGGGTTCGGAGCAGGGCGGAACAAGGCCCGTTATAATAGTGCAGAACGATATAGGTAATAAATATAGCCCTACTGTTATTTGTGCGGCACTTACAAGCCAGATAAATAAGGCAAAGCTTCCTACTCACCTTGAGGTAAGTGCTGAAAGGTACGGTTTACAGAAAGATTCCGTAATACTGCTTGAGCAGATAAGGACAATAGATAAACGAAGGCTGAGGGAAAAGATAAGCCATGCCGATGATGAGCTTATGGAAAGGGTAGATAAAGCGCTGGCTATAAGTCTTGGTATACATAAGGATTAGTGGGCATTCCGATAAAGTTGCCCCCTGATAAGAAACCATAAATTCTGTAAATGCTGATTTTTGCATCTTCTTTGTCACTTTCCTTTGCCGGCCTAAGTCAAAGGACGCCTGCAGGAAACTTCCGCGAATATGCACAAAATCATCTATTTCAGCTCTTTATGTTTTCTTACCAGGAGGCAACTGATATTTCGGGATGCTTTTTTGTAATATCCTGTTGTTAAAGCGGCAATTTGAATATATAATTAAGACAATAAATATCTAAGGAGGAAAATTTTATGAATACTATATATACAGATAAAGCCCCTGCGGCTATCGGACCTTACTCACAGGCTAAGGAAGTTAACGGCTTCATTTTTGCATCAGGCCAGATACCGATCGTTCCTGAAAAGGGTGAGATAGTTGCAACTGATATCGAAGGTCAGACAGAGCAGGTCATTGCAAACATCAAAGAAGTGCTTAAAGCAGCAGGTACAGACATTACTAAAGTAGTTAAAACAACCTGTTTCCTTGCTTCAATGGGCGATTTTGCGAAATTCAATGAGGTATATGCAAAATATTTTACAGAAAAACCCGCTCGCTCATGTGTTGAGGCAGGAGCCCTTCCCAAAGGTGCTTTGGTTGAGGTAGAGGTTATAGCTGTTAAATAAGGAGGAAATAATTATGGAATTTATGCCCGGAAAAGTAGCCCTTGTTACAGGTGCTGCAAGCGGTTTAGGCAGAGGCTGTGCCATTAAATTAGCTAAAAAAGGAGTAAACGTAGTTATTGCGGATGTAAATGTTGAGGCAGCAGAAAAAGTTGCAAGTGAGATAAAGGTACTCGGCGGCTCAGCTTTTGTTGTGGAGATGGATGTTACAAGCGAAGAGTCTGTTGAAGCAGGCATCAGAAGATGTGTTGAAGTTTACGGAAGCATTGATATACTCGTTTCAAATGCAGGTATCCAGATAGTTCATCCTATTGAGGAGTTCCCTTTTGAGGAATGGAAAAAGATGATGGCTATCCATGCTGACGGTGCCTTCCTTACAAGCCGTGCAGCTTACAGATATATGAAAGAGAGCGGAAAAGGCGGAAAGATCATTTTTATGGGCTCAGCACATTCTCATGTTGGTTCAAAGCTTAAAAGCCCTTACTGCTTTGCAAAACACGGTCTTTTAGGTCTTTGCAGAGTTCTTGCAAAAGAAGGTGCGGAGTATGGAATACATACTTATGTTGTTTGCCCCGGATTTGTTAAAACTCCTCTTGTTGAAAAACAGATCCCGGAGCAGAGCGAGGCACTTGGCATAAGTGAGGAAGAGGTTATCAAAAACGTAATGCTTAAAGATACAGTTGATGGTATTTTTACAACTGTTGAGGATATTGCAAATGCTGTTTACTACCTTACAGAGGACAGCGGTGCAATGACAGGCCAGTCGATCGTTTTAAGCCATGGTTGGCATATGAACTAAATAGTCTTAAAGCGCCTGTATAATATACGGGTGCTTTTTAATATATTTGATTTTTTTAACGTATGTGTTAATATATTAAAAATCAGATATTCTAAGGAGAATTATTAATGAATTTTGAATGGAAAACCTGTTTCAGGATAGGAGTTACTCTGTTTATTTTATATCTTTTAACTGTTTACTGGGGCACGGCAGCAGGTGTTATAGGTGCACTTTTGGCGGCGGCAACGCCGATTTTTATAGGCTGTGCAGTAGCTTATGCGGTAAACATACTTATGAGCTTTTATGAAAAGCTCTGTCTGCCTGCGTCAAAGAATGAGATAGTTATCAGAAGCCGAAGACCTATATGTATGATAGCAGCATATATAACGCTTTTTGCTATTATTTTTCTTATCATAAGGCTTGTACTTCCCGAGCTTACAGCCTGTGTTAAGCTTATTTTATCAGAGCTTCCGGGCTGGATAGGTGAGGTAGTTGGCTGGCTTGATAACAACCATCTTATGACAGACACAATGGCAGAATCGTTAAGTTCAATTAACTGGAACAGTAAGATACAGCAGATAATAGAAATAGTTACGATGGGGATAGGCAGTGTTATGGGCTCTGTTATAACAACTGTGGCTACTCTTGCTTCAGGTCTTATAACGGCTGTTTTAAGCCTTATTTTTTCAATATATCTACTTCTGGGCAAGGAGAAGCTTGCTTCACAGTTTGACCGTGTTATGAAACGTTATATGAGCAGAAAGATATACACTAAAACGATTTATGTGCTTTCTGTTTTAAACAACTGTTTCCATAAGTATATAGTCGGCCAGTGTACGGAGGCTGTTATTCTCGGTGTGCTTTGTATACTTGGTATGAAGCTTTTATCTCTGCCTTATGCAACCATGACGGGTGCACTTATAGGCTTTACAGCACTTATCCCTGTTGCAGGTGCATATATAGGTGCGGGAGTTGGTGCATTTATGATACTTACAGTATCACCCATAAAGGCTGTTGTTTTCCTTATCTTTATTATTATCCTTCAACAGCTTGAGGGTAATATTGTTTATCCAAAGGTTGTAGGCACATCTATGGGTCTTCCTGCTATATGGGTGCTTGCCGCAGTAACTATCGGCGGCGGAATGATGGGCATTTTTGGAATGGTGCTTGGTGTACCCCTTGCGGCAACAGCCTATCGCCTTGTAAGTGATGATGTAAAGAGATTTGAAAAAGAAAATGCGTAATATTAAAACCCCTGAAACAGGGGTTTTATGTTTTTATTATTATATCGGCTTTGTCTTTTATACCGAAATGTTCTATGTACTTGTTTTCCATAGGTATCCATATATCGGTAAATTTTTTAAGCATTTTTTCTCCGTTTCGGTTTAATATCCTTTCTTTCTGAAGGGTGGCGTCTATATCAAAGAAAACCCTTAAATCATATACGTTACCCAAGAAGGGGTGTGAAGAATATGCCCCCTCGATTACCGTAACGGGAGATTTTTTAACAGATATTTTTTCCGTGACCATTCCTTTTGAACAATCAAATCTGCCATATGTAAGGGTTGGTGAGCTGAGCTCAAGTATTATCTCATCCTTAAGCCTTTCGTAATGTATATTACCTCCTGCCTCGGCAAGTCTTTGCTCAGTTCTCATTTCAAAGGGCAGAAAGAAGTCATCGGCATGGATTACCCCGGCGTTAAAGATTCGCCTTAAAGCCTCTGCAGCCGTTGTTTTTCCTGCAGCAGCACGTCCGTCAAGGGATACTACTATATCCTTTTTAGCAGACTTTTTTTTGATCTTAAGGCAAAGAAAATATAGGTCGGCATAAATCTTTTTAATGACCCTATAGGTCGGGAGATATGCTTTTCGGTATTCGCTGCTGTGGCTTACCATAGGGCATCCGTTTTTTATGTACTCAGTTATATATCCGTCATCCTCAAGGCAGGACAGCTTATTTATAAGGCCTTCTTTTGTACCACTAATTTCTTCTGCAGAGAGGGTAAATAGGCTGTTTATAATTTCCGCATCAAAGTTTACTTCATCAAGAGCAGATAAATACATCCTTACATATCCGTTTCCTATATCCTCAAAAAGAGTATCTGTTTTATGTCTGTTTTCAAACTCCTCATTTATTAGTGCTATGCTCTTATCCTTATCCTTTATAAAGTGACCGCAGCCTAATTCGTTCTGGTAAATAAGCTTTACCTTATCCTGCAGGGTCATAGCAGGATATTTTTTTAAATGCTCATCAATTATCCTTTTCATTTATGATACCTGCCTTTTTAAACATTATAACTATAAAGGGTATTATCACTATATGTATTATTATGCCGGGGATAGCGTTCGTGAAAGCTCCTGCAACAAAAAGGGCAAATGTAAATGTGCTTCCTGCTGCAATTGTCAGCATAAACATAACAACACCCCATATTATCCTTCCAAGTATCATGGAAAGGACAAGTGATATATATATGCCCTTTGTGCTTTTTCCGAATATACCGCTTAAAAGTGCAGTAAATGTACCATAGCCAAAAAGTTCAAAAGCCATAGCGATCGCAGTAGGGAACATGGGAGGAAATCCTCCGGTTAAAATACTCCTTAAAAGGGGAGAGATAAAGCCTGCAATGGCACCATAAGGCCAGCCGCACACAAAGCCGCATAAAAGGGCGGGTATGTGCATAGGGGAGAGCATAGCACCTATCTGTGGCAGCTGTCCCGTAAAGAAAGGCAGTATTATGGCTATGGCTATAAATATGCCTGAAAGTATTATTTTTTTAAGTTTCATAGGTATCATCCCTTTTAGGTTTAAAAAAGGCGGCATTAGCCGCCTTTTGGTTGTTTATTCAAAGATATTGACTAAGCCTGAGGAAAGTTCACTATCATTTCCTTCTCTGTCTTCTCCACCCTGCATGCTAGGGAGGGAAGGACCGTCATTTATTGAAGGGTCTGCAGGTATAAGCTCACCTGTTATGGGATCTACTACCATAGGTATGCTTATTCCTGTACCGAAATGGAAACCATCACATACAAGGTTTACATCTATATCAATAAGTCCAAGCTCTTCAAGCTTTTCAGCATTGGGCTTGTTGATTATTTTTATATATCCTGTTTCTTCGTCAGTCTGTACGGCAAGAACAACATCGATAGCATCATAAACAGGACAGTTGGGGCAGGCAAGTCTGCCTGTTGTCATATTTACTTTGAATTTCTGGTGAGTTGTGCAAGCCTCTTCATTAAATTCAAAGTCTTTGTCGCTGTAATCGCTTCTTATAGATGCACCGTAGTAATCCTGTGTACAAAGTCCGTCAACGGGCACCATTCCGCTTTCTGAGCAGAAAGTATGGCTTACGAGTCCATCAGGTCTTGCAAACTGTTTTGTTTCCAGACCTTTGTGGATCTCCTCCATTGCCGCTTTCCATATAAGCAGATGGTAGCTCTTATCGTAAACTATACGTTTAGGCTGGTCATAACCCATCCATATAGCACCTGTATAATAAGGAGTAAAACCTGCAAATACGAGGTCTACGTCATCAGTTGTTGTACCGGTCTTTCCTGCAACAGGCATATTGATGCTTGTAAATCTTGCAAGTCCGCCTGTACCGCCGCCTGAAATAACATCCTCCATCATATCGGTAGCGAGGTATGCAGTGGTTTCTTTGATTATCCTCTTCTGTTCGGGTATATTTTCAAGAAGTATGTCACCATCGTGGTCAAGTACTTTTGTATAGAAAACAGGTTCATTGTATAATCCGCCGTTTGCTATGGCTGCAAATGCACCTGCAAGCTCAAGGGTAGAAACACCCTTTGTAAGACCGCCGAGGGAGATGTTAGCGTTGATGTCGGAATAAATTTTTCCGTTTTTTTCTTCGCTTACAACAAGCTCTTTAAAACCGAATTCAAGCAGGTAGTTGAAAGCGTTCTGTGAGCCTACATCGGTTATTGTTTTAGCCGCAATAATGTTGGCTGAATCTCTTATAGCCTCTCTTACTGTATAAGGCCCTCTGTAGCCGTCTGTCCACCAGTTGCTTGGTGTCCATTCCTCATTAACTGTAAACTCTTCGTCGATATAAACACTTCCGGGATAAGCTACACCCATATCAAGGGCAGGAACATAGGCTGCAAGCACCTTGAAAACTGAACCGGGCTGACGGAAGCCCTGGGTTGCACGGTTGAAAACAAGGTCTCCGTTTTTATCTCGTCCGCCTGAAAGAGCTTTGACCTGACCTGTTTCGTTATCTACAATAACCATTGATGTCTGTAAAGCTTTCTGAACACTTACATTATCAAGCACAAGCTTGTTGCTGTCGTTAAGCAGCTCGTCTTTAACTGACTGAACAAAGGCATCTGCTTCTTCCTGTGTATTTACAGTAGCCTTTCTTTCATAATGGCTCTGTTTTTCCGTAGCCTTATCCATTACGGAGATAGTATAGGTAACAGCAAGGGCATCTGAACCTGCGGGATAAAGCGAATTGTTTGCAATTGCCTTATCAAGGCTTGACTGCATACCCATATCTATTGTTGTGTATATCTGAAGACCTCCGCTGTAGATAGCGTTATAGGCCTGCTGTTTTGTCATTCCTTTTTCTTCCTGAAGCTGGCTTAAAAGCTCAACAACAACTGCGTCAACAAAATAGCTGTGGGTAGCTGTTGTGTTTTCATCGCTTGAAGAGTTACCTACAAGCCTTGAATATATATCGTCCGCTAAAGCCTCGTCATATTCGCTCTGTGTGATATATCCAAGCTCAAGCATCTTGATAAGGACAGTTGTCTGTCTTTCCTTGTTGGCTGTGGGATTGGATATAGGTGAATATCTTGAAGGATTTTTTGTTATACCTGCAATGGAAGCACACTCTGAAAGAGTAAGTTCACTTACCTCTTTGCCATAGTAGAACTTAGCGGCTGCCTTAACACCGTTAAGACCGTGGTTAAGGCCGATAGTGTTAAGATAAAGCTCAAGGATATAGTTTTTAGCCTTGTCTTTGCTTCCAAGGGAGGCCTCAAGGTCTTTTTCAAGAGTAACAGCCATGTACTGCTCTGTTATTTTTCTCGTTAAAGCTTTTTCGGATGAAAGTTTTTCGTTTTTGATAAGCTGCTGGGTTATGGTACTTGCGCCCTGTGCCTTCCAGCTTCCGCCTTTAATACCGGACTGAACATTTGCAACAACGGCTCTCATTATACCCTTAAGGTCTATACCGTTGTGGGAATAGAATCTTTCGTCCTCAATGGCAACGACCGCATCCTTAAGATCCTGAGGGATATCGCTAAGCTTTGCATATTCACGGTTTTCAACGGAATGGAGCATATCTATCTCTTTTCCTTCAGAGTCATAGATGATAGATGTGTAGTTATCGGGCACAACGTCCGCAATGTTTATTGAAGGGGACTGGTCGATAATACCCATATAAACGCCAAGCAGTGCACCAGCGCCTGCAAAACCGCAGACTATAACAAGAATTATCAATATTTTAATAATAGTAAAAACAGGGTTCTTTTTCTTCCTGCGTCTTCTTTTACGTTTTTTCTTAGGTGCCTCATCAGCGGCATGGCTTGAAGGGCGTGAAGATGTACGTCTGGAAGGACCGGAAGAGGAACGCCTTGTCCTTTTTTCATTATCCATATAGTTTTGTTCCTCCTTTTACCAATCGATTATAACAGAAAATCCGCACCGAATAAAGTATTATTACCTATTATTTATTAAAAGTTAAGACGGATTTAAAGAATAATTTGTTCATATATTTATAAAAAAAGGGTATTTGTTTTATGAGAAAAGGAAGAAAAAGCATACTTTATTTTGTTATTTTTATTGTTTTTATGGTATTTATGCTTTTTTCAGGAATGATAATAGATGAAAAGATATTCCCTGCTGTTTATGAAATAGCCGTTATAAAAGCAAAAGAAAGTGCCGTAAGATGCATAGATAATGCCGTTTTTCAAACAATAAAGGATATGGATACGGATTATTCGGATTTTTTTGTTTTTGATGTTTATGAGGATTCGTTCAGTATAAATACTATGCTTATAAATGAGTTTACTTTAAAAATAAATGAAAATATAAGAAAAGAGATAGGTTTACTTGGAGAGATCCCTGTCAGGATACCCTTTGGTGCTGTTACGGGCATAAATCTTTTTTCATCGGCAGGCCCTGAAATAAACATTGAGATCATGCCTTACGGAGAGGTAATAAGTGATTATGATACGGAAATTGTGTCGTCAGGAATAAATCAGACGGCTGTTAAGGTATGGATAGAAACGAAGGTAAACATAACCATAATCCATCCTCTTATTGATAAAAAGGCTGAGGCTAAACGCAAGATAATGCTTATTGATACAGTAATAAAAGGAGATGTGCCTGAAGGGTATATTTACGGTTCAAGATGAATTTTTATTTTCAATACGGGGATACTGTAAATACGGCATTTTGTTAAAAGTAAAAAGGAGCTGATTTTATGACAGGAAGGATAAAGCTTGCGGTTTTTATTATGTTTATGGCTGTAGTTTTTGCGGCTGTCGTTTTTTATATGTCCGGCAGAGAGCTTTATAAGGACTATTCTTTAAGAGGCACCTTTGTTTTTGAGGCTCTGGAGGAAGAGGATACATGCTTGTTTATATAAAGCCGGTCAAAAAAACGATAATCACAGGCAGGAAAATGATTTATTTAAAGGATGTTGCGGAAGTTTTTTCTCCCGATAAAGAAGCAGTTGAAATAAAAAACATACCTGTATATGAGATAAAAGAGGATAAATGCAAAAACTATGCTGTATCGGTCATGGATATTATAAAAAAGATAACTGACGAATGTCCCTCTGCCTCTGTTATAAATCTCGGCGAG
>SVDG01000123.1 GCA_015057875.1 Lachnospiraceae bacterium
AAGTCAATATAACAAAAACATATTTTCTCATTTTCAGCCCTCCTCCGAACATCTGTTTTATCTTTGTCTTGATAATACACGAACATTTGTTTCTTGTCAACAATTTTTTTAATTTTTCTACGAACATAGGTTTGATTTGGTGAACAATGTATGCTATAATAATAAAAAATTAAAACGAGGTGAGTATGTGAACGATTTATCTTCCAAACAACGTGAAATACTTGAATATATGATATCGTCCGTCAAAAGTAAAGGTTATCCGCCTTCAGTAAGGGAAATATGCGAGGCAACAGGTCTAAAATCTACCTCTACTGTTCATGGACACCTTTCAAGGCTTGAAAAAAAAGGCTATATAAAAAGAGATCCCTCTAAACCGAGAGCTATAGAAATGTTGGTCAATATGGATGACGAGCCTGATGACTATGGTATAAGAGAATATGCTAATGTTCCTATAGTAGGAACGATCACAGCTGGCACTCCTATTCTTGCCGTCGAAAACATAGAAAATACTTTTCCTATCCCAGTTGATTATTTAAATAATGATACTGTTTTCATGTTAAAAGTTAAGGGCGAAAGTATGATCGAAGCTGGTATATTCGATAAAGACCTTATACTTGTTCGCCAGCAGAACACCGCTAACAACGGAGATATCGTTGTTGCTCTTATTGAAGAGGACTATGCTACCGTAAAAACCTTCTATCGTGAAAACGGTCATATCCGTCTTCAGCCGGAAAATGAATCAATGTCCCCTATTATCGTTAAAGACGTTACTATCCTTGGCAAAGTAATTGGTCTTTTCAGAACAATGTAATGGAGCTGATAAATAATGTATAGTTTTTTAAGAGTAGGTGCTGCGGTACCTAAAATAAAAATTGCCGATTGTCTATTTAATCGTGAAATGATAATAGAAATGGCAAAAGAAGCCAGTGAAAAGAAAATCAAATTTCTCACCTTCCCTGAGCTTGCTGTCACAGGTTATACATGCGGAGACCTTTTTATGCAGACAAGCCTTATCATCAGTGCAAAAGCTGCTCTTAAATATATAGCAGATAACACATCTGATCTGGATATAATAATGGTCGTAGGTGTCCCTCTTGATATATCTAACAGGCTTTTCAACTGTGCCGCTGTTATATATAAAGGTAAAGTCCTCGGTCTTGTCCCCAAAACACATATGCCTAATTACAGCGACTTTTATGAAAAAAGATGGTTTGACTCCGCTCATGACCTGAACGTAGATAAAATCGACTTGTTTGGATACGAAGTACCTGTAGGCAAGGATCTTTTATTTAAATCAATATTATTTGTGCTGTTTGTTTTTGGCATTGAGATATGCGAAGATCTTTGGGTTCCTGTACCTCCCAGCTCTTATCTTGCTATAAATGGCGCCAACATCATCGTTAATCCTTCTGCAAGCAATGAGATAGCCGCTAAGAATGAATACAGATACTCACTTATTTCAAATCAGTCCGCTCGATGCATCTGCAGTTATGTTTATGCCTCATCCGGAATTTATGAATCCACTCAGGATACTGTTTTCAGCGGTCACAGTCTCATTTGTGAAAATGGCGTCGTCATCAAAGAAAGCAACCGTTTCTGCAGAGAAAATGATCTCATTTATTCAGATATAGACCTTGAGCTTATCGCAAACGACCGACGCAAGAACACAAGCTTTTTTGACTGTATAAATCCTAACGGGCCTTCAAGATTTGTTTATTTCGATATGCCTGAAGATAAAACCACCGAGGTCGATCGCATCATAAGTCCTTCTCCCTTCACTCCTGGTGCGGGCAAAAAACTTTCCAGCAGATGTGAGGACATTTTTAAAATCCAGTATACAGGTCTTGCAAGGAGGATAATCCATACTAATGCAAAATCATTGGTTTTGGGTATCTCCGGTGGTCTCGATTCAACTCTTGCCCTTCTTGTGGCTGTAAAAGCCTGTGATTTCCTTGATATTCCACGAACTTCTGTTTTAGGTATAACCATGCCCGGATTTGGCACTACTGACAGAACCTATAACAACGCCATTGATCTGATGAAAACATTGGGTATCAGGATAAAAGAAATATCTATAAGAAATGCAGCTCTTCAGCACTTTGAAGATATCGGCCATGACCCTAATGTTCATGATATTACTTACGAAAATGCACAGGCTAGGGAAAGGACACAGATCCTTATGGATATTGCCAATAAAGAAAATGGATTTGTTGTAGGAACCGGTGACCTTTCAGAACTTGCTCTTGGATGGGCTACCTATAACGGAGACCATATGTCCATGTATAGCGTTAACAGCGGCGTTCCTAAAACACTTGTCAGAGTAGTTGTTAACTGGATAGCTGAAACAGGTCAATTAAGCAAAGAAATATCATATATCCTTAAAGATATACTTGATACTCCCATCAGTCCTGAGCTTCTCCCTCCAGACAAAGACGGAAACATAAACCAGAAAACCGAGGATCTTGTCGGACCATATGAGCTTCATGATTTCTTTATCTACTACGTTGTTCGATATGGCTACAGACCTTCAAAAATATATTATCTTGCAAAAAAAGCCTTTGAAGGTTCATATGACAGTG
>SVDG01000124.1 GCA_015057875.1 Lachnospiraceae bacterium
TTGAAAATATAAAATTCTTCCTAATATCGTTTTTATATCAAAAAAATTATGTAAAAAATAACAATATGCCATTTTCACGATAAAAAAAGACAGGCGAATATTATTATTCACCCGTCCTGTTTTCATCAGAATTTTTTGATTCCACACTCTTCAAGAACTTCCGCAACCCATACAGCCGCTTTGCCTACAACATGAGTACATTTATCATCATGCCCGCCATCATCAAGGAACCTCTGAAGATCCTCCGGGTCATACATACGGTAGTTTTTACCCATTATCCTATACTGGATATCTCTGCAGTTAACGCTGCCGTATTCATCGATGAATTTCTGGAAGAATTTACGTGCAGGTACTGCTGTATCAGCAACAGCCTGTGCATTATCCATTTCTGTAGTTTCCCTGCCTGTTACAGAAGCTATAGCCATAAGGCCGCCCGTAAAGGCTCCACAGCTGTTACCTGAACGGATACCGCCTGCCATAAGTGCTGTTGCACTTTTTATAACAGCAGGATCTATATCAAGTATAGTCTCAGAAAGTGTGCGAAGCACGCACTGGGCACAGCCACCATATTTAGCCTCTGTTTCAACCCCTAAATTAAAAATCTTTTCCTTTAATGCATTATCCATTGTCATATCCTCCTTTTTAATTTTTAGGTTTATAAACTCCGGCTTCCCATGTAAGGTATCCACCGGCCATGCTCAGCACTTCATCCCATCCGTTCTGTAAAAGTACCCTTGCTGCTATATAGCTCCTTACAGCGCCACGGCAGAAAACAACAGGGATACGTTCTTTATCTACCATATCTATCTTTTCTCTTATTTCGTCAACAGGGATAAGCACACTTCCGGGTATAGTTCCAAGATCAAATTCGTCCTGTCTCCTTGTATCTATTATCTGGTATTTGTTAAGGTCTAAAGAAGCCATTTCGTGCCACTGAACAAGACCTACTTTTCCTTTAAGTATGTTTTCAGCCGCAAAGCCAAGGAAGTTCATAGGATCTTTGGCTGTATTATAAGGAGGAGCATAAGCAAGCTCAAGCTCTGTAAGGTCATAGATAGTTCCGCCAAAACGTATGCTTGTTGCAATAACGTCTATACGTTTTTCTGTTCCGCCCTGTCCAACTGCCTGCGCTCCGAATATCTTACCATCCTTGGGATCAAAAATAAGCTTTGTATGTAAAGGTGAGAAGCCCGGATAGTAACCTGCGTGGTTATTTGAATGACCATAAACCACCATATAATCTTTATAAGGTTCTTTACCCATAGCTTTAAGGCTCTTTTCTGTTGCGCCTGTGCCTGATGCTGTAACATCAAATATCTTTGCAACGTATGTGCCCTGTGTGCCGTTATATTTAACTTTCATACCACAGAGGTTATCGCCCATTATCCTGCCCATTTTGTTTGCAGGACCAGCAAGAGGAACTGCTGTTTTTTTGCCTGTTACATAATCAACGACCTCTATAACATCTCCAAGCGCATATATATCTTCTTTATTTGTTTCAAGATATTCGTTAACGATTATATGTCCTTTGGGGCCGCACTCTATACCGCAGTCTTTTGCTATCTTACTGTTAGGTTTGATGCCTACGGAAAGTATTATTATTTCTGCATCGACTGTTTTTCCGCTTGTAAGAGTAATTTCCTTACCGACTTCTGTATCTTTAATGGATGTTGCAGCCTCGTTAAGGAAAAGCTTAACACCCTTTGCATTGAGCTCCATATGAACAAACTGCGCCATGTCTCTATCCATAGATGTCATTACCTGATCCTGCATCTCGATAAGAGATACCTCTATGCCGAGATCAACAAGGTTTTCTGCAATTTCAAGACCTACGAAGCCACCTCCGATAACGGCTGCTTTTTTGATATCTTTTCCGTCAACGATAGCTTTGATGTTATCTGTGTCGGGTATAGTCCAGAGTGTATATATATCTTTTCCGTCAATGCCCTCAATTGGAGGGATAACAGGACTTGCACCTGTTGAGATAACAAGTTTATCATAGTTTTCTTTATATATTTTACCTGTAAGTACCTCTGTTACCTCTACGCATTTTTCTTCAGGTATTATTCTTGTTACTTCACTGAATATCCTTATATCGATATTAAAACGCTGTTTCATAGCCTCAGGTGTCTGAATAAGTAGGCTGTCTCTTTCTGTTATTGTATTACCGATATAATAAGGAAGACCGCAGTTTGCAAAAGAAATGTAGCCACCTCTTTCAAACATTATTATCTGTGCATTTTCATCATTACGTCTAAGCCTTGCCGCTGTGCCTGCGCCACCGGCAACGCCACCAATTATAACTACTTTCTGGCTCATTTAAAATCCTCCTTATTTGTTAGCATGTTTATAGGCTGTTTTACAGCAGAAGCCTATAAGGTTCTGGCAGAATTTTTTACGGTCATAGGAATGCATCTCGTCTCTTTCATCCCAGTATTTGATAAGCTCGCCGCAAGTAAGCGCACCGTATTCAGCCTCTATCTCCTCTGCATAGGCTTTGAACTGATCGTAGATGCCGCCTTCGCCGTTTAACTGAGCAAGTCTTTCTTCATAATCCTCTGTTGCAA
>SVDG01000022.1 GCA_015057875.1 Lachnospiraceae bacterium
ATTGCCGGCGGAGACGGGGAAGGACTTATATTCAAAAAAGGCGAAATAGTAAAAAAAGTTCCCGAAGATCAGCTTATCGATGAACTTATGAAGGAAATAGCAACTTTATAACAATGGTGATGGAATGACAGCAAAAAAATTCAGCTCTGTATTTGAAAAAATATCATTACCGGGTCTTCTCAGCGATATTTTTTCAGAATGCACAGTTAAACAGCTTTCTATAAACAAAAATGATAAATCTGTAAACATACTCATTGAGTCCGATAAGATCATAAACGACCAGTATCTGGACTCATTTAGAAATGAGCTTGTTACCCAGCTTCCAGGCGTTAAAACCGTAAATGTTAAAATAAGATATACTTCAACCGATAATGCCGAAAAAATATGGGATAACATTGTTTATGATGTATCAAAAATAAGTCCAATATGCCGAAGCATAATGGCTGACGCCGTACCTGAAGAAAAGGACGGTGTTTTTATAGTGCGCGTAAAAAACAATATGTCTTACTATATGTCCAAAAAAGGGATCGATAAATTTATCGCCGACAAGCTTTTTGAAGAGCACGGAATATCAAAAAAAGTTGTTTTCAAAAACATAATGACCTCTGCAGATGAAAAAGAAGAACGCAGAGAAAAGATAGAGCGTAAGGAAAGAGAATTTATACTTAAAAACATTACAATACCTGAAGAGGCCGAGATTATAGAAGAAATAGCTGTTGCTGCTGACGATGAAAACAAAGATGTTGTTATAGGTAAACCTATAAAAGCAGATCCTTCTCTTATAACAGATTGTCTTCGTGAGAATGAAAAAGTAACCATTGAAGGATATATGTTCAATATGGATACAAAAGAGCTTAAAAATGGTAAGTTCCTCATATCTTTCGATATAAGCGATCCATCAGACGCTGTCAGCGTAAAGATTTTTGCCGATAAGGATTCCAACAAAAAAATCAAGGAAAAACTTGATAACGATGTATACATAAAGCTTACAGGTGTAGTTAAATTTGATGAATATGCACAGGAGATAAATATTACAGCAAGAGATATTTCTCTTGCCGAGACACCTCCTATCCGCATGGATGAAAGCGAAGAAAAACGAGTTGAGCTCCATTTACATACGCAGATGAGTAGCATGGATGGCGTAACGGCTGCAGAAGATTATGTTAAAAGAGCAATAAAGTGGGGACACAAGGCTATTGCCATAACCGACCACGGCGTTGTTCAGTCCTTTCCTGAGGCTATGAAGGCCGCAAAAGGTAAGATCAAAATCATCTATGGTATGGAGGCATATCTTATAGATGACCTCGGAACTACTGTTTTATGCGGAAAGGGCCAGACCATAGACGATGAGTTTACTGTATTCGACATCGAAACAACAGGTCTGTCTAAAGAAAGAGATAAAATAACAGAAATAGGTGCTGTTAAGGTTAAAAACGGTAAAATAACCGATAGCTTCAGCACATTTGTTGACCCTGAACAGCCCCTTACAGAAGAAATAACAAAGCTTACAGGCATCACAGATGATATGCTTAAAGGAGCTCCTTTGATAAATGAAGCCCTTAAAAACTTCATTGATTTTGCCGGGGACAGCGTTCTTGTTGCCCACAATGCAGGCTTTGACACGGGCTTTATTAGAAAAGCCGCAGAGGTAACAGGACTCGGTAATGTTGATAATACAGTTCTTGATACTCTTGAACTTGCGCGTTCGCTTTTACCTGACCTTAAAAAGCACAAACTTGATATCGTTGCAGAAGCAGTAGGCGTTGAGCTTAAAGGACACCACAGGGCAGTTAACGATGCAAAGGCAACGGCTGAAATATTTGTTAAATTTATAGAAATGCTGGCCGAAAACAATATATTCACAATGGAGGATATAAACGTTTTTTCAAGCAGGACTATAAATTACAAAAAACTTAAGCCTTATCACGCTATAATACTTGCAAAAAATACAACAGGCCTTAAAAACCTTTACGAGCTTGTTTCAATATCTCATATTGATTATTATTTCAGGCGTCCCAGGATACCTAAAAGCCTTTTAATGAAATACAGAGAGGGCCTTATTTTAGGAAGTGCCTGCGAGGCCGGAGAGCTTTACCGCGCAATACTTGATAACAAACCTAAAGAAATAATAAATGACATCGTTTCTTTCTATGATTATCTTGAAATTCAACCTGACGGAAACAATATGTTCCTTGTAAGGGAAAAAACTCTTTCCTCTGTTGAAGATATCGAAAACATCAATAAAAAAATTATCGCTCTTGCGGAAGAACACGGTAAACCCGTAGTTGCAACCTGTGATTCACACTTTATTGACCCTGAAGATGCTGTATACAGAAAAATTATAATGGCAGCAGAAGGATTCAGTGACGCAGATAATCAAGCACCTCTCTTTTTCAGGACTACAGAGGAGATGCTTGAGGAATTTGAATATCTTGGTAAGGAAAAAGCTTATGAGGTTGTTGTTAAAAACACAAATCTTATTGCCGATATGACAGAGGTCTTTAATCCTGTACCTGCAGATAAGTTTCCGCCAGTTATAGAAGGCTCTGAGGAAAAGATAAGAGAGATAGCTATGGCAAAGGCTCATTCCATATATGGAGACCCATTACCGGAAATAATACAGAACCGTCTTGATAAGGAGCTTGACTCGATCATTAAAAATGGCTTCTCTGTTATGTATATAATCGCCCAGAAGCTCGTTTGGAAATCAATGGAGGATGGTTACCTTGTTGGCTCGCGAGGCTCTGTAGGTTCATCATTTGCGGCCACAATGCTCGGTATAACAGAGGTCAATCCACTTCCTGCCCACTATGTCTGTCCCAAATGTAAATATTCTGACTTTGAATCAGAAGAGGTTAAAAAAGCCAATATGGAAACAGGCTCTGGTTGTGATATGCCCGACAAGCTTTGTCCAAATTGCGGTGCAAAGCTTAATAAAGACGGTCACGATATCCCTTTTGAAACATTCCTTGGATTTGACGGCGACAAAGAGCCTGATATAGACCTTAATTTTTCAGGTGAATATCAGCAGAGAGCACATGCATATACAGAAGAGCTTTTCGGAGAGGGACACGTTTACAAAGCAGGTACCATAGGCACACTTGCGGATAAAACCGCCTATGGTTTCGTAAAAAAATACGCTGACGAACGTAATATGACAATGCGAAACAGCCAGATAAATAACCTTGTAAGAGGATGTACAGGCGTTAAAAGAACGACCGGCCAGCACCCAGGCGGACTTATAATAGTTCCCGAAGGACACACTATTTACGAGTTCTGTCCTGTCCAAAGGCCGGCAAACGATACTGCCTCTACAGTTACAACAACACATTTTGACTATCACTCAATAGACCAGAACCTGCTTAAGCTTGACCTGCTCGGGCATGACGATCCTACGGTAATAAGGATGCTTTATGATATAACAGGCATTAACCCTCAGACCGTTCCTCTTGATGACAAAGCCACTATGTCGCTTTTTACATCGCCTGATGCTTTGGGTGTTACAGCAGAGCAGATACATTGTCAGACAGGAACTTTAGGTATACCTGAGTTTGGTACAAAATTTGTAAGACAGATGCTTCTTGACACTAAACCTCAGACCTTTGCAGATCTTTTAAGGATCTCCGGTCTTTCCCATGGTACTGACGTTTGGATAAATAACGCACAGGAGCTTATTGCAAACGGAACAATAACCCTTAAAGATACCATATCAACACGTGACAGTATTATGGGTTATCTTATAAACAAAGGTCTTGAAAACAAAAAGTCCTTCAAGATAATGGAGCAGGTAAGGAAGGGCAAGGGACTTAATGACGGAGATATAGAGCTTATGAAAAGTTATGATGTTCCCGACTGGTATATACAGTCCTGTCAGAAGATAAAATATATGTTCCCCAAAGCTCATGCGGCTGCATACGTTATGATGGCATTCCGCATAGCTTACTTCAAGGTAAACTATCCTGAAGCTTACTATGCTTCATACTTTACAGTCAGGGCATGTGACGACTTTGACTATATGTCAATGTGCCGAGGCAAGGAGATCGCTTGGCAGACCTTAAAAGAAATTGAAGCAAAGGGCAATATGAAAACAGCCAAGGACAAAAACAAGATAACCGTTCTTGAAATAATAATAGAATTCTACGAACGCGGACTTGACTTTCTTCCCATTGACCTCTATGAGTCAGATGCTTCAAAATTCATAGTCAAGGGCAACAAGCTGCTTCCACCTTTCTCTTCTCTTCAGGGTCTTGGTGTTAACGCCGCCAAGAGCATCGTTGAGGGAAGGGCAGATGGCGAATTCCACACCCTTGAGGAACTTAAAGCACGCACACAGCTTGGAAAAACTATCATAGAAATGCTTAAGGAACACGGCGTTCTTGACGGTATACCCGAAACAAATCAGCTTACATTGTTCTGATGATAAAACGGTACTTTTTACAACAAAAAGTGCCGTTTTTTAATTATCTTAATATATATTTACATTGTTTATGATTGCATTTTATGTTAAAATGATTTATTAGGTAAATAGTGCCTTTATATATTAAACACTAAGGTGGTAATCAATGAGAAACGAGCAAATCAAGCCTAATGTAAGTACAACAGAGCTTGAAAGACAGCAGGCAATAATCGAAGAAATAAGGCAAATAAATGACGAGTACTTTAAAGAAACAGGCAAAAAACGCCATTTCTACAATTTCGTTATGGGATGCCAGATGAACGCCCGCGATTCCGAAAAGCTTGCAGGTATGCTTACCGAAATGGGCTATATAGAAACTGAAAATGAAAAGGAAGCTGATTTTGTTATATATAACACCTGCTGTGTAAGAGAAAACGCAGAAAACAAGGTTTACGGCAATCTTGGATATCTTAAAAACTACAAATCCAAAAAGCCTGATATGATAATTGCTTTATGCGGATGTATGATGCAGCAGCCGACAGTTATACAAACAATAAAGAAAAAATACAGACACGTTGATATAGTGTTTGGTACTTTCAATTTATATAAGCTTCCCGAACTTTTAAAAACACGTCTTGAAACAGGCCACACCATATTTGATATATGGGAAACCCACGAAGAGATAATAGAAGACCTTCCAAGCATACGCAAAAAGAAATTCAAGGCCAGTGTAAATATTATGTTCGGCTGTAACAATTTCTGCACATACTGTATAGTGCCTTACGTACGTGGAAGGGAAAGAAGCCGCAAAAAAGAGGATATAATAGCTGAAATAAAAGCCCTTGTTGCAGACGGAGTTAAAGAGGTTATGCTGCTGGGACAGAATGTAAATAGCTATGGTAAAAATCTGGAAGAGCCTGTTACATTTGCTGAGCTCTTAAGAGAGATAAATGAAATAGAAGGGCTTGAAAGGATAAGATTTATGACATCTCATCCCAAAGACCTTTCTGATGAGCTTATCTATGCTATGAGGGATTGTGACAAGGTATCAAAGGCACTTCATCTTCCTTTCCAGGCAGGAAGCAACACCGTGCTTGAGAGGATGAACAGAAGATATACAAAAGAAGGCTATCTCACCCTTATTGATAAGCTCAAAAAAGAGATACCAGATATACTCCTTACAACAGATATCATTGTAGGGTTCCCCGGTGAAACTGAAGAAGACTTTGAACATACTTTAGATGTTGTACGTAAGGTAGGATATAGTTCAGCATTTACATTTATTTATTCAAAACGCACGGGTACTCCTGCCGCTGAATATGAAGATCAGATACCTGAGGATGTTACAAAAAACCGTTTTAACAGGCTTTTAACTCTTGTGAACACTATGGTACACGATGTAAATGAAAAATTTATTGGCCATATTATGCCTGTGCTTGTTGAAGAAGAAAGCAAAAACAGCAAAAATATGGTAACAGGACGAACACCAAACAACCTTCTTGTTCATTTTGAAGGCGATGAAAGCCTTATTGGAACAGTTG
The DNA here is from genome assembly GCA_015057875.1 of Lachnospiraceae bacterium. Lineage (GTDB taxonomy): Bacteria > Bacillota > Clostridia > Lachnospirales > Anaerotignaceae > SIG274. The sequence goes on from SVDG01000022.1 coordinate 5,938, forward strand.
TTGATGTTAAACTTATAGAAAACAAAGCATTTTATATAATAGGTGAAAGGAATTAAGGTGAAAAAAATGTCAAACACAAAAGTTTATGAATTAGCAAGAGAACTTGGAGAAGAGATCAAAAAATCAATAGAGGCCGCTGACCTCGAAAAAGCAAGAAACGAATTTGTTGAAGATGAAACAGCTAAAAAACTTTTCAATGAATTCTATGCATTAAGAGAAGATCTCCAGAGACTTATGAGTGACCCTGCAATGACACAGGAGCAGGCTGATGAGATCAGAGAAAAACTTTTAAGTAAAGAAACAGAGCTTCAGATGAACCCTGTTGCCGCACAGCTTATTATCTGCGAATCACAGTTCAACAACTATGTAAATTCAGTTTTCAATATTTTAAGTGCAACAATTACAGGACAGGATCCTAACGGATGTGGATGCGGTTGTTCAGGCGGAGACTGCGGAAGCTGCGGTTGCGAAGGATGTAACTAATATTAACAAACGGAGGCAAGCATTATGGCAAAAATAACTCCTATGATGGAGCAATATTTCCAGATAAAAAATGAATATAAGTACTGTCTGCTGTTTTTCAGACTTGGCGATTTTTATGAAATGTTTTTTGATGATGCCATAATTGCCTCAAAAGAACTTGAAATAACACTGACCGGCCGTGACTGGGGCCAGAGCGAAAAGGCACCTATGTGCGGTGTTCCTTTCCATTCTGCAGACGGATATATAAACCGCCTTGTCGAAAAGGGCTACAAGGTAGCTATATGTGAGCAGGTAGAGGATCCCAAAGCGGCAAAGGGTATAGTTAAAAGAGATGTTGTCCGTGTAATAACGCCCGGCACTGTAACAGACAACGCCGCCCTTGATGAAAAGAAAAACAACTATATTATGTCCGTTTTTTCAGATAAAAACGGATATGGTATAGCTGTTTGTGATGTAACGACAGGAGAATTTATTACGACAGATTTTTCATCAGTAAATGCTGAAACTAAGGTTATTGATGAAATTGGCCATTATATGCCCTCTGAGCTTGTTACAAACACAGCTTTAAAATCAGGCAAAGTTTATGAAAGCATATCAAAAAGATTCAATATGTCATTTTCATTCTGTGATGATTGGACTTTTTCTGTTTCATCCGCAAGAGAAAAGATATATTCACATCTTGATATTGCAACCCTTGACGGCATCGGCATAGGTGATAAGCCCTTATGTATAAGTGCCTGCGGAGGTCTTTTAAGATACCTCTATGACACACAGAAAACAGATTTAACACATATAGCCGCAATTAAATACTATTCCTACAACAGCTATATGCTTCTTGATATATCAACAAGACGAAACCTTGAGCTTGTTGAAACGATGAGAGAAAAAAGCAGAAAAGGCTCTCTTCTATGGGTGCTCGATAAAACCAAAACTGCAATGGGTGCCCGTCTTCTTAAAAAATGGATCGAACAGCCTCTTATGGATAAAGGGCTTATAGATAAACGCCTTAACAGCGTTGAAGAGCTTAAAGATGACATATTTATGGCGGAGGAGATCAAGGATATCCTTAACTCTATGTATGACTTTGAAAGGATAGTAAGCAAGATAATATATAAAAGCGCCAACTGCCGTGACCTTATAGCTCTTAAAAATTCTATTGAAAACCTACCTATGCTTAAAAATATTTTAAGCCGATCAAAATCCGTATATCTTAAAGAAATATATAATGAGCTTGATACACTTGAAAACATATTTGCCCTAATCGATGTTTCCATAAAAGAGGATCCTCCCTTCAGCATAAGAGAGGGCGGAATGATAAAAGAAGGTTATAACCGTGACCTTGATACTCTTTTAATGGCTAAATCAGATGGCAAAACATGGCTTGAGGATTTTGAAAACAGCGAAAAAGAAAAAACAGGTATAAAAAACCTCAGGGTGCGTTTTAACAGGGTATTTGGTTACTATATAGAGGTAACAAAATCAAACCTAACAAGCGTACCTGACTACTATATTAGAAAACAGACCCTAACAAACTGCGAAAGATTCACTACCAAAGAACTTGATGAGCTTGCCGGTGTGCTTCTTGGTGCAGAAGAGAGGATAGTTGAGCTTGAAACAGAGCTTTTCTTTGAAATAGTTAACTCTATTGCTGAAGAAACAAAACGTATACAATCCACAGCCTTCCTTTGTGCTGTATGTGATGTTTTACAGTCCCTTGCGGAAACAGCAAGAAATCTTAACTACGTTAAACCAGAAATTTCAACAGATGGTATAATAGATATCAAAGATGGAAGACATCCTGTCGTTGAAAAAATGCTTGATCAAGCCTTTATACCCAATGATACATTCCTTGATATGGATGATAATATGCTTTCTATCATAACCGGACCCAATATGGCGGGTAAATCCACATATATGCGTCAGACAGCACTTATAGTGCTTATGGCACAGATAGGAAGCTTTGTTCCTGCTTCATCGGCTAAAATAGGTATTGTTGACCGTATTTTCACAAGAGTAGGGGCATCAGATGACCTTGCATCAGGCCAAAGCACCTTTATGGTTGAGATGACAGAGGTTGCAAACATTCTTAACAATGCTACTAACAAAAGCCTTCTTATCCTCGATGAGATAGGAAGGGGAACAAGTACATTTGATGGATTAAGCATTGCGTGGAGCGTTCTTGAATACATAGCAGACAAAAAACAAGTAGGTGCAAAAACACTTTTTGCTACACATTATCACGAAATAAGCGAGCTTGAAGGCAAGCTTGAGGGTGTTAAAAACTATTGCATAACTGTTCAGGAGAAGGGTGATGATGTTGTTTTCCTCCGCAAAATAGTACGCGGCGGTGCTGACCACAGCTACGGTGTTCAGGTTGCAAAGCTTGCAGGTCTTCCCCCTAAAGTAATAAAAAGAGCCAAAGCCATACTTAAAAAGCTTAATGCAGCGGACATAACAAAAAAAGCAAAACATATTGCTACAGAGGCTAAAATAAACGCCGCTGACGAACCTAAACAGGTAGATATGTTTACAATGAACGAAACAAAAATAATTGATGAAATAAACTCAATAAATGTAATGAATCTTACGCCCATAGAGGCTTTACAGGTGCTTTACGATTTACAGAATAAGACAAAAGGTATGTAAATGAGGTGATTTATTGAACCGCATACAGCTTTTAGATAACTTAACAATTAATAAGATCGCGGCAGGTGAGGTAGTTGAAAGACCTTCATCTGTTGTTAAGGAGCTTATTGAAAACTCCATAGATGCGGGTGCCACTTCCATAACAGTTGAAGTTAAAGATGGCGGCACGACCTTTATCAAAATATCCGACAATGGATGTGGAATTGCCAAAGAGCAGGTAAAAACTGCTTTCCTTCGTCATGCAACAAGTAAAATTCAGTATGTTGAAGATCTTGAGAAGGTGCACTCCTTAGGCTTCAGAGGTGAGGCTCTTGCAAGTATTGCAGCCGTTTCACAGGTTGAAATCACAACAAAAACAGCTGAAGATGAGAGTGGAGTTACACTTAAAATAGAAGGTGGAACTGTATTGGATGAGGAGAATACAGCATCTGTTACAGGAACAAGTATTACTGTAAAAAATCTTTTCTTCAATGTCCCCGCAAGGAAAAAGTTCCTTAAAAAACCCGCTACTGAAAGCGGATATATAACAGACGTCATAAATAAAGCGGCACTAGGACACCCCGAGATAGCATTCAAATATATAAATAACGGCAACCTTATCCTTCATACCCCGGGAAGCAATGATGTGCGTACAGTTGCACTGTTTGTTTTTGGTAAGGATTTTGCAAAAAAAATGATAGAGCTTGATTATAAAGACAGCACATATAAAATTTTCGGTCTTATAGGCAAGCCTGAGCTTTCAAGAGCAAACAGAAGCTATGAATACCTTTTTATAAACGGCAGACCTGTTAAAAGCTCCATAGTTTCTTCAGCTGTTGAAGAAGCATATAAAACAAGACTTATGACAGGAAAGTTTCCTGTTTTTATACTGGATATTAATATAGATTTTACTATGGTTGATGTTAATGTTCACCCCGCAAAGCTTGAAGTACGCTTTGATAACGATAACGATATATTTGATTTTGTTTTTAAGGCTGTTTCAAAATGCCTTGAAAACGAAACACTTATACCTGAAGCTACCTGGGACAGCAAAAATTCAAAAGAGGTAAATGACTTTTTCAAAGTTCCCGTAACTGAAGCAAAACAGGAAACCCTATATGAAAAAGCATTCTCTCCCGTAAGTAAGCCTGATTATAATCCAACTACAAATTACAGCACAGGATATAAAACATACAGTAAGCCAGCGGTTTATAATGAGTCCAAAAAAATATATGACAACGAAACACTTGCTTTTGATTTTGCGTCAAAAGATAATGATAAAAAGAGTTCCGGAACATCAAAAATAGATGTCCTTCTTTCATATAACAGGGAAAGAAATTCATCTTACGACACAGCCAAGCAGAACGTGCAGGAGTATGATGCACAGCCTGTTAAACAGCCTTTCTTTAATAATTACAAGATAATAGGTCAAATTTTTTCTACTTACTGGATGATAGAGCAGGGTAACAGCATATTTGTTATCGACCAGCACGCGGCACATGAAAGAGTTCTTTTTGAGGAATTCACAAACAGATTAAAAATAGAAGCTGTTTCTTCACAAAGACTTGTTTGTGGAGAAACTCTTAGCCTTACAGATGCCGAAAGGAACATTCTTGACACAAACATTGAGCTTTTTGAAAAGCTAGGTTTTGATATCGAAATAACTGACGGAAAATATTCGCTTATGTCTGTACCTTTTATATTTAAAAACCCCACAGGAAGCGAATTCCTGACAGACATACTCGATATGCTTACAGAAACAGTACCTGAAAGTATTTATGATACAAAACTTGATGCTATAGCAACAATGGCTTGTAAGGCCGCAGTCAAGGCTAACGACAAGCTTAGCTATCAGGAGGCTGAAGCACTTATAATAAAGCTTCTTGGCCTTGTTAATCCTTTCAGCTGTCCTCACGGACGCCCCACAATAATAGAGCTTACAAAATATGAACTTGAAAAAAAATTCAAACGTATAGTATAAAGGAATTTTGTTATGAAAAAACCTCTTGTTGTTATAGCAGGACCTACAGCCTGTGGAAAAACCGATATTTCTATAGAGCTAGCCAAAAGGATAAACGGTGAGATAATTTCTGCCGATTCTATGCAGGTCTATAAATTTATGGACATAGGAACTGCCAAAGTAACAAAAGATGAAATGCAAGGCATAAAGCATTATCTTATAGATGAACTTATGCCTGATGAAGAATTTAACGTTATGATATTCCAGCAGAAAGCTAAGGAATATATGGATGAAATATATTCCAAAGGAAAGATCCCGATCATCGCAGGTGGAACAGGCTTTTATATAAACGCCGTTGTAAATGATAATGAGTTTACTGAAACCAATGACGATAACACCATAAGAGAAAAGCTATATAAAGATGCCGAAGATAAGGGAGCAGAGTTTAACCACAATAAGCTTAAAGAGGTTGACCCCGAATACGCATCAACAGTACATCCAAATAACATAAAAAGGGTAGCAAGGGCACTGGAATATTTCTATCTTACAGGTCAGAAGTTTTCCGAACACAATGCAGAAGAAAAGAAAAAAGCTTCTCCCTACAACACAAGCTTCATTATCCTTAATATGAACAGAGAACAACTCTATAAGCGTATAGACTTACGCGTTGATATTATGATGAAAAACGGACTATTAGATGAGGTCAAAAGCCTTCTTGATATGGGCTATGACCCGTCACTTGTTTCAATGCAGGGGCTTGGATATAAGGAAATAGTTCCATATATCAATGGTGAATGTAACCTTGAAATGGCAGTTGATGAGCTAAAAAAAAGGACACGCCACTTTGCCAAAAGACAGCTTACATGGTTTAAAAGGCAGACAGAAAACTGTCTCTGGATAGACCTGACTGATGGAGACAAAGAAAGTGCACTGAACAAAATAACTGAATATATAAACAACAATCTTTCGGAGAAATAAAATAATGGAACAGTTAAACAAATATATAGAAAACACATTTGGAATTGACAGCAAAGTTATTAACTTTATAAATAAGCAGCTTAAAGAGCTTGAGCCACAGTTTGCTGAAATAGATGCAAGAGCTGAATACAACCAATATAAAGTTTTATCTGCCATGCAGAAAAACCATATAAGTGACACTCATTTTGGTGCAACAAATGGCTACGGATACAATGATCTGGGCCGTGATGCCTTAGAACAGGTCTATGCAGACGTTTTTAACGCTGAGTCAGCACTTGTACGTCCACAGCTTATAAGTGGCACACACGCCCTTACAATAGCTCTTTCAGGCAATCTCCGTCCAGGTGATGAAATACTTTCACCTGCTGGAGCACCTTATGATACTTTACAGGGTGTTATAGGCATAACAGAGCAGAGGGGCTCTCTTAAGGAGTATGGAATAACATATCGTCAGGTAGATTTTAAAGACGACTATAGCTTTGATTATGAAGGCATAAGAAACGCCATAAACGAAAAAACAAAGCTAGTTACAATTCAGCGCTCAAAGGGATATGATTTCCGCCCCGCACTTACAATTGCGGAGCTTAAAGAGCTTATTTCATTCATAAAATCAATAAAACCCGATGTAATATGTATGGTAGATAATTGCTACGGAGAATTTGTTGAAACACTTGAGCCCACAGATGTTGGGGCAGACCTTGCTGTAGGATCCCTTATAAAAAACCCCGGCGGCGGACTTGCACCCATTGGCGGATATATAGTAGGAAAAGAAGAATACGTTGAAAATGCCGCTGTAAGACTTACAGCCCCCGGTCAGGGTAAGGAAGTAGGCGCAACGCTCGGCCTTAACTCAGTGTTCTTCCAGGGTCTTTTCTTATCACCCACAGTTGTTGCGGCAAGCCTTAAAGGAGCTTTACTTACAGCTAAAGTATTTGAAAGTCTTGGTTATGAAACTATGCCTAGATCAACAGATACTCGTGCAGATATCGTTCAGGCAGTAAAAATGCTCTCTGCAGACAAGGTAATTGCATTCTGCAAAGGTATACAGAAGGCCGCTCCAATAGACAGCTACGTTACACCTGAGCCTAATCCCGATATGCCCGGATATGACAGCCCCGTAATTATGGCTGCAGGTGCATTTGTTCAGGGCTCATCAATAGAATTAAGTGCTGATGCTCCTATTAAACCGCCTTATACAGTTTATTTCCAGGGCGGACTTACATGGTATCATGGAAAACTTGGTGTAATGGTAGCTCTTCAGGAGATGTATAAAAAAGGATTAGTTGAGCTTGAAGAGGAAGGGGAAGCCAATGCATAAACTTATAAGATTTATTTCTTTATTACTTGTTTCTGTAATGATGCTTGGTACAATGGCCTTTGCAGACACAATAAACGAACCAAGTATTTTTGCAAGAAGCGCAGTTTTATACAATCCCGACAAGGACGTAATTCTTTATGCTAAGGATATGGATGCAAAAATATATCCTGCCAGTATGACAAAAGTACTTACAGCTTTACTTGTTCTTGAATATTTTGAACCGGATGAACTTATAACTGTAGGCACAGAAATAAACGAAGTTTCTCTTGATTCATCAAAAGCAGGACATATAAAAGGTGAAGTATTAAACATAGAAACCCTTGTAAGAGGTCTTATTATCCCTTCAGGAAACGATACAGCAGTTGTTGCAGCGTGCGCAGTTGCCAAGAGATATAAAAACGATACGACCCTGAATTACAACCAGTGCATGACTGTATTTTCAGCAATGATGAACGAAAGAGCAAAAGAATTAGGCTGCAAAAACTCTAATTTTTCAAATCCTCACGGATATCACGCTGACGACCATTACACAACAAGCCACGATATGGCTCTTATTGTTGCAGAATCAATCAAAAATGAGCTTATAAGCAAAATAGCGATGGAAAAAAGCTACAGCGGAAGCGGTGCAGGGGACAGTACAGTAAGTTCTGATACAATCACACAGGAATATAACTGGATGAGCCACAACCTTCTTATAACAAGCGGAGAATACTATTATCAGCACGCAACAGGCTTAAAAACAGGCTTTACAGACCAGGCAGGAAGCTGTGTTGCGGCTACAGCCGAAAAAGAGGGTACAACACTTATAGCAATTGTTTCTGATTCAGAGGATCCCGACAGATGGTATGATGCAAAGGCTCTTTTTGAATATGGTTTCAATAATTTTACTAACCACACGATCTCAACAGTTGGCGGTACAGCATCATCATTAAAAATTGCAAACCCTAAAAAGAATGAACCCGATACGCTGGATCTGATCACAAAAGAAAGTAAAATAAATTATCTCAGAAACGATAAAGCTGACGGAATAATTTCTCAAGTTAATATTTTACCTGAATACATAGCCGAATCTAAAGACGGAGATAATTCAGTGCTTTTATTAAAAGCTCCTATAGAAAAAGATACAGCAGTAGGAACAATAACATATACTACTGATGATACAGTGTTATTCAGCACAGAATTATATGCTTCAAGAGATGTTGAAAAGGCCGGAATAATACAAAGAATAACAGAAACAATTAAAACAGTATTCTCAGTTATTTTCAGTCTTAAAGGTCTTATAGTTGCAGTTGTTGTAGTAATAATAATTATAATAATATTACTTATAAGAAGAAAACGCAGCAGAAGCTATAATTACTATTCAGGTTACAGATTCAAAAGTAATAACAGACGATTCAGATAAATAACAAAACATATACAAAAGCAGTCAGTTTAAGTCAACTGACTGCTTTTTATTTATTTTGATATAAGGGGGATAATAACAGACCAAAATTAAGCGTATAAAAAGCGATATACATCTATTCGCAAAACACAAGTTTTGCGAATAGATGCGCTATAGAGAAAGCTTATTACGAATAACGATTAATAATATTTACATAATATATTTATGTTAACTAAATTATAAAGTCATCAACTATTTTATAACTATTTACAGATATCATATCATCACTATCAACAAAATCCATTTCAAAAAATTCTGCAAGTGCTTCTGTAATGGCTTTAGCTATGGGATCAATATTATTTTTTATCCACTGTTCATCTTCTGCGTTATCATGATAAGCTATTTCAACCAATGCAGATGGTGCAGATGTTCTTCTCAACTCTCTTAATGTTCTTGTTGGTATTATATCCACAAGCTCAGGATCAGGATAAATTTCTTCAAGCTTTTCCTCTAAGATCTCTGCAAAACGTCTGCCATCTTCACTATCTTCAAAATAGTATATATCAGGTCCCGAAAGTTCTCCTTTAAGGTTTTCAGGTGCGGCATTAGAATGAAGTGCCAAATGCAGGTCATAAGTACCCGAATTAGACTCATTTATAACCTCTGTTAATGTCTGTTCTGGTCGATTTCTTGTAAAATCAATGTTATTTGCCAGTAAATAAGGCTCCATAGCATCTGCGATAAGATTCATATAGTATTCCTCGCTGCCTCCGCTAAGGTATTCGTTAAACTCCTGTAAAGACGGACTTAAATATATATTAGCCATGTTACACCTCTTTTTTAGATATAATATGTTATATCCGTATAAAAAGTTAAAATCAAAAAACTCCCGTAAAGAAAATATTTTATATTTGCTTTACGGGAGTTTTATATTGATTAAAATCCCGGAATGCCGTTCCCATCCTTTTGACACCCAGCCTTAGCCAGGTGGGTTTTCTCACACATAACTCTGCCATCCTCTGCCTTAAAAAGGAATTATCTTGAGGCCCGGCATCCTTTCGTGATATTGAAATCCCGTATATAAAATGTAGGTTCAAAACAATGAGTTGTCGGTCATTCCAGGTTATTATTAATGTTTAAAAATATCGCTAAAAGCCATAATAACAGCTCCAAATAGAATAAATACATCTGCCAAATTAAAAATCGGAAACTTTTTTACAGCCTTAATATAAATAAAATCCGTTACGCAACCGTTTTTTAATCTATCAATCATATTACCCAATGCACCGCCAAAAGCCATTACAGAGCCCATTTTAAGGTATTCAGAAGCATTTTTATCACCGATAAGTCCGAAAAAAAACATTCCGAACAAAGCTGTTATAAATGATGTAATGATTTTAACTGCATTTGGTCTCTTTTCTAATCTATTATATGCAATACCCGTATTTTTAGTATTTATAAAATATAGCTTTTCAGGTAACAATTCCCTCTTTTCCCCTCGTTTCAACGTATTATTTATATGATGTTTAGAAAATAAATCCAATAAACATATTATAAAACTCTCGCATATATATATCATTTCTTTCACTTCCCTACCCTTATATTATATTTTTAAACTTTATATTTTTAAGTATATTGCTAATAATCGTTTTAAGTATTATACTTTAATTGTATATTTGTTTCAACTTAATACATTCATTGAAAGGCGGTTAAAACTAATGGCATTAGTTACAACAAAAAAAATGTTCGAAAAGGCTTTCGAAGGCAAATACGCTATTGGAGCATTCAATATCAATAATATGGAAATAATTCAGGGCGTTGTTAGTGCGGCAAAAAAACAGAATTCCGCTATTATTCTTCAGGTTTCAAAAAGTGCACTTAAGTATGCCCACCCTCTTTACCTTAAAAAAATGGTGGATGCAGCAATAGAAGAAACAGGACTTGATATTGCCCTTCATTTAGATCACGGCTCAGATTTTCAGGTATGTAAAGACTGCATAGAGTATGGTTTCACTTCAGTTATGTTTGATGGCTCACATCTTGATTACGAAGAAAATGTTGCCAAAACAAAAGAAATTGTTGAATACGCACACGCTCACGGTGTTGTTGTAGAAGCGGAGCTTGGAAAGCTCGCCGGTGTCGAAGACGAAGTTAAAGTAGCTGCAGGCGATGCAACATACACAGACCCCGATCAGGCTCTTGACTTTGTTACAAGAACAGGCGTTGACTCTCTTGCTATTGCTATTGGAACAAGCCATGGTGCCTATAAATTTAAAGGTGAAGCAAAGCTTGATTTTGACAGACTCGCACTCATTACAGAAAAACTTGAAGCTGCCGGCTTCCATAACTACCCTATCGTTTTACACGGTGCTTCTTCTGTAGACCCTGATGCAGTTGCTATGTGCAATGCTCACGGTGGACAGATCGACGGTGCAAAAGGAATCCCTGTTGAAATGTTAAGAAAAGCATCTTCAATGGCTGTTTGCAAAATAAATATGGATACCGACATCCGTTTAGCAATGACTGCAGCTATCAGAAAGAGCTTTGATGATAACCCCAAGGAATTCGATCCCAGAGGATACCTTGGTGCAGGAAGAGATTACATTGAACAGATGATAGAAAACAAAATTAAAAATGTTATCGGTTCAACAGATTCTATGAACGATTTAAGATAATTTAACAATATAAAAAGCATCTATATTATATAGATGCTTTTTTGTTTTAACAACATATTTTTGGCCTTTTATTTTTGTAGTGAAATTGATACTATAATATCTAACAAATAACAATAATCAAATAAAAAGCATTCCGTTAATAACGGAATGCTTTTTATTATAATTCTATTTAACTACGATGTTTACTATCCTTCCGGGTACATAGATTTCTTTAACTATCGTTTTACCCTCAATTCTAGATGCAAGAACTTCTTTAGCCTTTGCAAGAACTTCTTCTTTAGGGTCATTTTTACCTATTGTAATGTTCTCTCTAACCTTGCCATTTACCTGTAAAGCGATCTCTACTGTATCAACAACAAGTTTTGTTTCATCACAAACAGGCCATCCCTGATCAAATAGATCTTTGTTATCATGTCCCATTGCCTCCCATAATTCAGCAGAAATATGAGGAGTAAAAGGAGCAAGAAGGACTATCAGTGTTTCTATACAAGAAGGATCAATACCATCCTGTGCTTTTGCTATATCAGCAAGCTTGTTTGTATGCTCCATAAATCCACTAACTACTGTGTTCATTGAAAGAGCCTCAAGTCTTGTTGTAATATCGCTGATAAGCTTATTCTTAATGAAATCACTTTCTTTTGTAGGTGCAACAGGTTTATCTTTATATGTTGCAACAAACTTCCATACCTTGTTAAGATAACGGAATACGCCGTCAATACCGCTGTCATCCCACTCTGAATCCACTTCAGGAGGGCCTACGAAAAGCTCGTACATTCTTAATGAGTCACAGCCATATTTTTCAACAAGGTCATCAGGAGAAACAACATTGCCTTTTGATTTACTCATCTTAGCACCATTTTTGTTGATCATACCCTGGTTGAAAAGTCTTGTGAAAGGCTCCTCAAAAGGAACTGCTCCGATATCGTATAAGAATTTTGTATAGAAACGAGCATAAAGAAGATGTAATACAGCGTGCTCAATTCCGCCTACATACATATCAACAGGAGCCCATTTTTTAAGTGCTTCCATGCTTGCAAGCTCGTTGTCATTATGGTTATCTGTATAACGAAGGAAATACCATGATGAACCTGCCCACTGAGGCATTGTATTTGTTTCTCTCTTTGCAGGACCACCGCATTTAGGACATGTTGTGTTTACCCACTCATCGATAGCGGCAAGAGGTGACTCACCTGTATCTGTAGGCTGATAAGAATCAACCATAGGAAGCTCAACAGGTAACTGCTCATCAGGAACAACAACCGTTCCACAACAAGGACAATGAACAAGCGGAATAGGTTCGCCCCAGTATCTCTGTCTTGAGAATACCCAATCTCTTAATTTGTAGTTTACAGTCTTTTTACCAAGACCCATCTCTTCAAGCATTACAGGAGCTTTCTGTTTAGCCTCAAAAGCTGTCATACCATCAAACATAGGAGAATTGATAATAACGCCATCGCCCGCATAAGCCTCTGTAAGCTCTTTTTCCTCTTCATCAGCAGGTTTGATAACCTGGATAATGGGAAGGTCAAATTTCTTAGCAAATTCAAAGTCACGCTGGTCATGTGCAGGTACACACATAATAGCACCTGTTCCATAGTCAGCAAGAACATAGTCTGAAACCCAGATAGGAGTTAAAGCACCATTTAAGGGGTTAACACCATATCTTCCTGTAAACACACCTGTTTTTTCTTTATCAGTCATACGATCAACAGATGATTTTGTTGAAGCCGCAAAGCAGTAATCCTCAACAGCCTGTTTCTGCTCATCTGTAACTATATTCAT
>SVDG01000023.1 GCA_015057875.1 Lachnospiraceae bacterium
CACCTTGATTTTATATTTGCCAAGGCAGAGCTTTCTTTTGCTATGGAGGCAAGCGAGCCCAATTTTAACGAAAATGGATATATCAACATAAAACGAGGCCGCCATCCACTGCTTGATAAGGATACGGTAGTGCCTATAGATATATATTTAGGCAAGGATTTTACAACATTGCTTATAACAGGCCCCAATACGGGTGGTAAAACAGTTGCTTTAAAGACACTTGGTCTTTTTACGCTTATGGGCCAGTCAGGTCTTCATATACCAGCCTTTGATAATTCAGAGCTTTCAGTATTTGATGAAGTTTTCCCAGACATAGGTGATGAACAGAGCATTGAGCAGAGTCTTTCAACCTTCTCTGCACATATGACCAATATAATAAATATCCTTGATAATGTTACAGACAGGTCCCTTGTGCTTTTTGATGAGCTTGGTGCAGGTACTGACCCTACAGAGGGTGCGGCACTTGCTATGTCTATAATAGAAACGCTCAGAAAACGCGGTATAAGAACAGCGGTTACTACCCACTACAGCGAGCTTAAGGTTTATGCATTATCTACGGATAAGGTTGAAAATGCCTGCTGTGAATTCAGCGTTGAAACCTTAAGACCTACTTATCGTCTGCTTATAGGTATACCGGGTAAGAGTAATGCGTTTGCCATATCCAAAAAGCTTGGTCTTTCTGATAGCATAATATCAATGGCAAAGGACTATATCGATCAGGAAAATATCAAGTTCGAGGACGTTATAACAGACCTTGAAATAAGCAAGCGTACTGTTGTTATCGAGCAGGAGAGGGCTGAACAGTACAGAAAACAGGCCGAGGCTCTTAAAAAAGAGGTTGAAACACAAAGAGCAAAAACCCGTGAACAGAAGGAGAAGATACTCAACAATGCCCGCGAGGAGGCAAGGCTCATTTATCAGAAGGCCAAGGAAGAGGCTGATTCCATTATCAAAGAGCTTAACCGACAGGCTAAAAACAAGGCTAACTCCAACGAGCTTAATGACACAAGACGCAAGCTTAAGGATAAGATCAATTCTATGAATGAAGAGGAATTTAAAGCAGCGGCAAGAAAACGTAAAAAACACGAGCCTCCTAAATCCCTTAAGGTCGGCGATAAAGTATATATCGTATCTTTTGACCAGCACGGAACAGTTATAACAGCACCTGATGCTAATAAAGAAGTAATGGTGCAGATGGGTATAATGAAAATAAAAGTGCCTATGGCAGAGGTTGCTATAGACGACTATGTTGAAAAAGAACAGGTAAAAGAAAAGAAGAGCGGCTTCAAAATGAAAACGGGTAAATCCCAGTATGTTTCACCTGAGATCGACTGTAGGGGACAGCTTGTTGAGGAAGCACTCGGCAATATTGACAAATATATTGATGATTCCTACCTTGCGGGATTAAAACAGGTAACTATTATCCACGGCAAGGGAACAGGTGCTTTAAGAAGTGCCGTTCAGGTATACCTTAGGAAAAATCCTCATGTAAAGAGCTATCGATATGGTCTTTACGGTGAGGGTGAAATGGGAGTTACGGTTGTTGAGCTCAAATAAGAGGGTGACGGTTTGGAAAAGATTCTTATAGTTGATGATGATATGCATATTGCAGAGCTTATGGATCTTTATGTTTCAAAGGAAGGCTATGAAACGAAAAAGGTATATAACGGGACAGATGCACTTAAGGAAAATGAAGCCTTCAGACCTGACCTTATATTGCTTGATGTAATGCTCCCCGGTCTTGATGGCTACAGGGTGCTTGGAGAGATAAGAAAAACAAGCAATGTGCCTGTTATTATGATAACGGCAAAGGGCGAAACCTTTGATAAGGTGCTTGGGCTTGAACTTGGTGCAGATGATTATATAGTAAAGCCCTTTGACCCTAAAGAGCTTGTTGCAAGGGTCAAGGCTGTTTTAAGGCGTTATCCGGGTTCAGCAAAAAAAGGAAGTATTATAGAATTTGAAGGTCTTTTGATCGACCCTGAAAGCTATGAGGTCATTTATCACGGAAGAAAGCTTGATATGCCTCCCAAGGAATTTGAGCTTTTATGCTTTATTGCATCAGGCCCTAACAGGGTGTTTACAAGAGATACCCTGCTTGATAAAATATGGGGCTATGAATATGTGGGAGATACAAGGACGGTAGATGTACACATAAAGCGTATAAGAGAAAAGTTTGACAAGGAAGATAGCTGGAATATAAAAACTATTTACGGTGTAGGCTATAAGTTTGAGGTATAACGGATGAGATCGCTTTATAAAAAGCAGGTTATATTATATATATTTGTATTGCTTGTGACCTTTGCGGTTACGGCGGCGGCTACTTATTTTTCGCTTTCCGAAAGCTTTATAAAGAGGGAAAGAAACAAGCTCGTTGAACACGGTGCGGCCATACAGGAGATAATGGGAGAACTTTATTTCAGCGGCGCAGCTTATGATGAGTTTGATAATGCCATACAGGTGCTTGAGGATTATATGGATGCACAGGTTTTCTTTGTTAATGCAAGCGGCAGGATAAGTATGGTAACAGACGGTATAGGTGAGGATTGGGTTGGAAGGACAATAACAGATAAAACCATAGGTATGGTGCTTAACGGAAACATAACTTATGTTGAGGGTACCTTTGACGGTATGTTTGCGGATAAGATACTTACGGTGGGCTATCCCATAAGGTTTGCAGGGGTTGTTCAGGGTGGTATATTTATGTGTAAATCCCTTCCGGAGATAAGAGATAACTTCATTGATATATACAGTACCATCCTTATATTTATGATAGCGGCACTCATTGTGGGCATAATCATTGTTCTTCTTTTTACGAGAAGGATAGTTAAGCCCATAACAGAAATGAATAAGGCGGCTAAGGCTATTGCAGGAGGAAACTTTGGCGGCAGGATAAATATAAAATCAAGGGATGAAGTGGGACAACTGGCGGAAAGCTTTAATTTTATGGCGGAAAGCCTTGACGAAACGGAACAGATAAGACGTGAAATGATAGCAAACATTTCTCATGACCTGCGTTCACCCATAACAAGCATACAGGGCTTCCTTGGTGCTATTGAGGACGGAACTATACCTCCCGATAAGACAGATAAATATATATCTATAGCCATAGATGAAACCAAAAGGCTTTCCAAGCTTGTGGAAAATGTTATGGATATGAATAAGGCACAGGCGGGAGAGTTGAATATAAATAAAGAAGAGTTTTCTATAGCAGATCTTATCAGAAGTACAGTAATATCTAATGAAACAAGGATAAGGGATAAGAACATAGATGTATCGCTGATATTTGACAGTATATCGGTCGTTTTTGCCGATTATGATAAAATAGCAAGAGTGATCCATAACCTTATAGATAATGCCCTTAAGTTTACGGAGGAAAGCGGACATATTACGGTTGAAACCACAGCAAAAAAAGATAAGCTTGTTATATCCGTTAAAAACAGCGGCGTTCCTATTTCGGAAGAAGATAAGAAGCATATCTTTGACAGGTTCTATAAGGGAGACAGGTCCAGAGGGCTTGATAACAGTGGCTCGGGGTTAGGCCTTGCCATAGTTAAGGAGCTTATCAAAGCCCACGGTGAAACGATAACAGTATCATCAGGCGAGGACTATAACGAGTTTGTATTTATGCTGGATATTGCTAAATAATACTTAAACATGATATAATACACTTGTTTGCGATATGCGAACAAGTGTATTTTGTATGGAGGAATGTTATGAAATATATAGTTATACTTGGAGATGGAATGGCCGATTATCCTATAGAGGCACTTGATAATAAAACTATACTTGAAAGTGCATATAAGCCCAATATTGATGAACTTGCAAAAAAGGGAATACTTGGCATGGTTAAAACAGTACCTGATGGTATGAAGCCGGGAAGTGATGTTGCCAATCTTTCTGCTATGGGCTATGACCCTGAAAGCTGTTATACGGGACGTTCACCGCTTGAGGCAGTAAGCATAGGAATTGACCTTAATGATACTGACATTGCTTTCAGATGTAATCTTGTTACGTTATCCGATGAGGAAAACTATGCGGATAAAACCATGGTTGATTACAGTGCGGGCGAAATAACAAGCGAGGATGCCGCAAAGCTTATTGCAAGCGTAAACGAAGCTTTTAAAAATGATGACATAGAGTTTTATTCAGGTATAAGCTACCGCCATTGTATGGTGTGGCATGAAGGCCCTCTTAACCTTGGTCTTACGCCGCCTCATGATATTTCAGACAGAAAAATTACCGAATATATGCCTGAAAACGAAGTTATAAGAACGCTTATGGAAAAAAGCTATGATGTGCTTAAAGACCACCCTGTTAACAAAGAAAGGATGGACAAGGGCTTAAGGCCCGGTAACTCGATCTGGCTTTGGGGAGAGGGAACAAGACCTGCCGTTTCAAACTTTGAGGAAAGCTTCGGCTTAAAGGGCTCTGCTATTTCAGCCGTTGACCTTATAAAGGGTATTGCCATAAGTGCAGGCTTAAGGAGCATTGATGTTGAGGGTGCCACAGGCAATTACGATACAAACTTTGCGGGCAAAGCCAAGGCGGCCATTGATGAGCTTTTAAACGGAAGCGACTATGTTTATATACATATGGAAGCGCCTGATGAATGTGGACATAGGGGTGAACTTGACAACAAAAAGCTGTCAGTTGAGCTTATAGATAAAGAGGTAGTAGGCCCTGTTGTTGAGGCAATGAGAAAGGCAGGAGAGGATTTTTCTATCCTTGTTATGCCTGACCATCCTACACCCATAAAAATAAAGACGCATACATCTGATCCTGTTCCTTTCCTTATTTACAGAAGTAATGACGAAAAGGATTCGGGATTAGATAGCTATAACGAAAAAACAGCTGCATCCACAGGTCTTTATATTGAAAAAGGCTATACCCTTATGCAGAAATTCTTAAACAAATAAAGGATGAAAAGATGTAACATTTGTGGTTGCATCTTTTTTTAATAGGGTATATAATCAAGTTAAATGATTAGCGTGCAAACTATTTTGGCAGGGAGGAACAATAATGGCACATCTTTTTGAAACAACAAAAATAAACAGCGTTGAGCTTAAAAACAGGATAATAATGTCTGTAATGCATACAGGCTTTTCTAAAGACGGATATGTAACAGACAGAGATATAGAATTTATGAGAGAAAGAGCAAAAGGCGGTGCAGCAGTTGTATCAGGAAATGTTGCGGTAAGTCCTTATGCGGCTTTAAACGGAATGCTTCGTTTATATGATGACAGCTTCATAGAAGGATATAAAAAGCTTGTTGATACAGTACACAGCTATGACTGTAAGTTTATGACACAGCTTTTCCATTGTGGAAGAAATAACACAGAGGCAGTTCTTGGCATGAAGCCTATAGCACCCTCTGCTATACCTTCTCCCATTTACAGAACAGAGCCTACGCCTATGGATGATGCTCTTCTTAGATCCACAAAAGAAGAGTTTGCGAAGGCGGCTTTAAGATGTAAGCAGTGTGGTGTAGATATTATTGAGGTAAACGCAACAGCAGGCTATCTTTTATCTGAATTCCTTTCACCTTTGACTAACTTAAGAGAGGATGAATATGGCGGAAATGAGGAAAACAGATTCCGCTATCCTTTAGAGGTGCTTGAGGCTATAAGAGAAGCTGTAGGTAACGAACAGGCTGTAACTTTACGTATTTCAGGCTCACAGATGCTTGAGGGCGGATATGATATATTTGTTATGGAAAGATTCTGTAAGGCAGTGTGCGAGAAGGGCCTTGTTGATGCCATAAGTGTTACAGGCGGATGGCATGAGGCCCCTGTTCCGCAGATAAGCTATCATGTTCCCAAAGGAGGCTTTGCTTTCCTTGCCAATGCAATAAAAAGAGCTGTTGATGTGCCTGTTATTGCCTGCAACAGGATAAATGACGGAAAGAGTGCTAACGATATAATTGAAAAGGGTATTGCGGATTATGTAGGTATAGGCAGGGGACTTCTTGCTGACCCTTATTTACCCGAGAAGATAAAAAATAACAGACCCTTTAACTCCTGCCAGGGCTGTAACAAGTGTATAGAGCAGGTTTTAAAGGCTAAGGAGATATGCTGTGCCTTTAACCCCGAGGCGGGAAGAGAAAATACTGTTGCAGGAAATAAAGGCAAAGGAGAGGGCAGAAGGCTCCTCGTTGTAGGTGCCGGACCTGCCGGATTAAGTGCGGCAAAAATGGCGGCAGATATTGGCTTTGGTGTTATATTATGCACAGATGAAGAAAATATAGGTGGCCTTGCTGTTATAGCGGCTAAACCCCATAGAAAAGAGGACATACTGCTTTATATCGAAAATAAAAAAGAGGAGCTTGATGAAAGAGGCGTTAAGGTGCTTACATCAACTCCTGTAAGTGAGGCTCTTATAGAGGCCGAGAAGCCTGATGTTGTTCTTATAGCAAACGGAGGCGAGCCTGTTACACCTCCTGTTAAGGGCGTAGATGCAGAAAATGTTTATCAGGCAACAGATGTGCTTAAATATGATGCAGAAAAGCTTGATAAAATACTTAAGGGAAGTATTGTAGTTGTGGGCGGTGGCTCTGTTGGTATAGAAACAGCGGATTACCTTGCAAGAAGAGCAGTGTATGGCGATGAGACCCTCGAGTTTGTTAAAAACTATGTGGCTAAAGGTATGCCTGCTGTACTTTCTCCTGTTGATGTTACGGTTATTGAAATGGCTAAGAGTGCAGGTAAGGACTTCGGAGGTATAAAATGGCTTGTTATGAAGGACGTTAAAGAAGCAGGAGTAAAGGTTACAACAAATACAAAGCTTATCGAAATAAAAGATAAGTGTGTAGTTGTTGAAAAAGAAGACGGCTCTTTAGCTGAAATGCCTGCTGATACAGTAATACTTGCTTTAGGCTCAAAGGGAAGAAAAAATCCTGTTGAGGATCATCTTAACAGCAAAAATATACCCTTTGCCGTTATCGGTGATGCTAAAAAGGCCGGCAGTATAATAAATGCTCATAATGATGCTTTTGAAGCAGTTTTCGGTATTTGTATTGACTGAAACTTTAATAAAATGTATTATTACTATCAGTAATAACAAATATGACAGGAGATAAAAATATGAATATATCAGACAGTATTTCAAGATGGGCCGAAAGCTCAGGCCTTGAAGCAAAGGTAATTGAAGGAAGCATACTTTTCCCCGTTGAAAACGGAGATGTTAGCTGGATTGCAAGAGTAACAGCTCTTGAGGAGGATGGTATGGTTTATATCGTTACAGCGTATCCTTTTGATGTAACAGAGGAAAAACGTGTTGACGTTATGAAAAAAATCAATGAAATCAACATTCAGCTTAAAATGGGAACATTCTATATCGATAACGATGACGGACAGGTCAACTTCCGTTTAGGACAGTGGGTAACAGATGGTGAAAGCAGAGACAGATGGGTAAGCGAGCTTATTTTTATCGCTATGAATGTTACAGGTACATATTACAAAATGTTTATGGATATGGCAGAATAATAAAAAGGCATACATCCTTTAAAAGGATGTATGCCTTTTGTTTTTAATCAAGAAATCTGCATGCGGCCATTGCGGCAGTTGCACCATCAGCAGCAGCTGTTACTACCTGACGTATTGTTTTGCTTCGGCAGTCACCTGCAACAAAAAGACCCTCTGTCTTTGTAAGACAGTTTTCATCGGAATCGAAATAACCCCAGCTGTTAAGTGAAGCATGTTCCTCAAACGGCTCGTTTTCGGGAACAAGACCAACAGCAAGGAAGGCTCCGTCAACAGCGATGGCTTTTTTGACTGCTGTTGAACGGTTTTCTATCTCAATACCTTTAAGTTCTCCATTTTCAGCTATATAACCTGTAACGAGCGTATTAAAGTGTACCTGCACATTTTCTTTTGCCATAAGGGCATCGGCAAGCTTTTTTTCACCGGTGAAGTCCGCAAGATCCTGGATAACGGTAACTTTTTTACAGACCTCGCTTAAAAGCAAGGCCTCTTGTAAAGCAGAATTTCCGCCTCCTACCATTGCGACCTCCTGTCCCTGATAGAAAGCACCGTCACAAACAGCACAGAAGGATATACCGTTGCCTATAAGTTCATTTTCTCCATCAAGGCCGAGGGTGCGGTGTTTAACACCTAATGCAAGGATAACAGCCTTAGCTTTATAAGTACTTCCTTCTTCTGTATAAACTTCAAAAATATCATTTGCTTTTTTTATGTCCGTAACGTTTTCAAGCTCCATATCGGCACCTAAATTTATGGCCTGTTCTGTAAGTTTATCCGCAAATTCGGCACCGCTTATCTGCTGTGTGCCGGGTATGTTTTCAACCTTAGGAGAAAAAGCTATCTGTCCGCCAAAGCCGTTTTTTTCTATTACGAGAACAGTTTTTCCTGCTCTTAAAGCATATACAGAGGCAGTAAGTCCGGCAGGACCTGCGCCAACGATTATTATGTCGTGCATATATTTCATCCTTTCGATAGGGGCATATTTTTTAGGGGAGGGCAAAACCCTCCCCGTAATTATTTATTCTTATGACAGACTTGCAAGATATTTTTTGATCTCAGGTACGCTGTAGTAGTTAATGTTGTTTTTACCGTCTGTTATAACTAATGTAGGTGCACCTTTTACGCCGTATTCCTTGCAAAGGTCAACGTTATCGTCTGCGATAAGTTTTTCGTATTCAACGCCTGCTTTAGCTAAAAGGTTTTCTGCAACGCGGCAGTTGGGGCAGGTGATCCTTGAGAAAAGCATAGCTTTTGCTCCTTCTTCTACCTCTGCCTTAACTTCTTCGCATACACAAGCTGTTTCTTCCTTAACGGGCTGTATGTCACCAGCTTTTAAAACAGAGTTTCCTATGTTATATACCTTACGGTCTGTAAACTCCTGACTCTTTCCGTCATTCCAGTTCTGAACAGGACGGTAATATCCAGTTATACGGCTGTAAACTTCTGTTTTCTTACCGCAATGGGGGCATGTATACTGCTCACCTGTTATATAACCGTGGTCTGCACAAACAGAGTAGGTAGGGCTCATTGTGTAATAAGGGAGCTTGAAGTTTTCAGCGATCTTACGTACAAGGTCAGCGGCAGCTTTCCAGTCAGGAAGCTTTTCTCCGAGGAAGGCATGGAAAACAGTACCAGATGTATAGCGAGTCTGTAACTCATCCTGTACCTCAAGGGCAGAGAAGATATCCTCTGTGTAGCTTACGGGTAAGTGTGATGAGTTTGTATAGTAGGGTGTTCCGTTTTCGTTTGCTGTTATTATGTCGGGGAAGTTCTCCTTATCGTGTTTAGCAAAACGGTATGTTGTTGACTCTGCAGGTGTTGCCTCAAGGTTATAGAGGTCGCCGTAAGCCTCCTGATAGTCTGAAAGACGTTCACGCATATGGTCAAGTACCTGCTGTGCAAAGATCTGAGTCTTTTTGTCTGTAAGGTCTGCACGGAGCCATTTTGCATTAAGGCCAACCTCGTTCATACCGATAAGGCCGATAGTTGAGAAGTGGTTTGCAAATGTTCCGAGGTATCTCTTTGTATAAGGATAAAGACCATTTTCCATAAGGGTCGTTATTACCTGACGTTTTGTCTTTAAGCTTCTTGCGGCAATATCCATAAGCTTGTCAAGGCGTTTGTAGAAATCTGCTTCGTCCTCTGCAAGGTACGCGATCTGGGGAAGGTTTATTGTAACAACACCGATAGAGCCTGTTGATTCGCCTGAACCGAAGAAACCGCCTGATTTTTTACGAAGTTCACGAAGGTCAAGACGAAGGCGGCAGCACATAGAACGTACATCGGAGGGCTCCATATCGGAGTTGATGTAGTTTGAGAAATAGGGTGTGCCGTATTTAGCAGTCATTTCAAAAAGGAGTTTGTTGTTTTCTGTTTCACTCCAGTCGAAGTTTCTTGTTATTGAATATGTGGGGATAGGGTATTGGAAGCCGCGTCCGTTAGCGTCACCCTCTATCATTATTTCGATAAAGGCTTTGTTTACCATATCCATTTCTTTTTTACAGTCGCCGTAAGTAAAGTCCATTTCCTTGCCGCCTACGATAGCGGGAAGGTCTTTAAGGTCATTGGGTACAGTCCAGTCTAAAGTAATGTTTGAGAAAGGTGCCTGTGTACCCCAGCGTGAAGGTGTATTTACACCGTAAACGAAGGACTGTATGCACTGCTTAACCTCTTTCTGTGTGAGGTTGTCTGCTTTTACAAAGGGAGCGAGGTATGTATCAAATGATGAGAAAGCCTGTGCGCCTGCCCACTCATTCTGCATTATTCCGAGGAAGTTTACCATCTGGTTGCAAAGAGTTGAAAGGTGGCTTGCAGGAGATGATGTTATTTTGCCGGGAACACCGCCAAGACCCTCCTGGATAAGCTGTTTTAAGCTCCAGCCTGCACAGTAGCCTGTAAGCATTGAAAGATCGTGGATATGCATAGCGGCACTACGGTGTGCATCAGCTATCTCGTTGTCATAAATTTCAGAAAGCCAATAGTTAGCAGTGATAGCGCCGGAGTTTGAAAGGATAAGACCGCCTACGCTGTAGGTAACGGTTGAGTTTTCCTT
This sequence comes from Lachnospiraceae bacterium, assembly GCA_015057875.1. Classification (GTDB taxonomy): domain Bacteria; phylum Bacillota; class Clostridia; order Lachnospirales; family Anaerotignaceae; genus SIG274. Next base: position 10,534 of record SVDG01000023.1, read on the forward strand.
AACACGCCAGTCATTGATTTTAAGATAGTCGTCAACAAGGTCCTTGTAGTTAAGAAGGGCAGAGTTTACATTACGCACCTTCTCGCGCTGTTTACGGTAAAGGATATAAGCTTTTGCTACATCAGCATAGCCGGTTTCGGATAATACTTTTTCAACGCTGTCCTGGATATCCTCAACAGCAATAAGACCATCTTTTACCTTTGTTTCAAAATCTGCACAAACCTGGATAGCAAGCAGGTTTATGATGCTTGGATGATACTGTTTGCCGAGGGCATCAAAGGCTTTGAGCATTGCGGTGCTTATTTTTGATATCTCAAATTCAACGGTGCCGCCGTCACGTTTAAGAACCTGATACATTTTGCATACCTCCTGATATAAATAAAAAACGGACACTGCCAAAGACGTGTCCGAAACGATGACAGTATCCATATTATACAAGATAAAGAAACCAGTGTCAATATATTGTAGATGTTTGCACTTTTTTAACACAATATATAGTATCTATCTGTTTCGTATTGTGACTTTATCAAAAAAAGGAGAAAGTATCTCTGCAAATTTTTCCATATCGCTTTCATCAGGAGAAGACAGACCCGAGAACAAAACGGTATCCCTGTCAATGAAGCTTTGCAGAAACAGGTGTGATGGCTTTTTGCCGGGAACTAATGATGAGAGCCATTTACCCATATTTAACATACATTCCGCATCGTGAAGCTGCTCCACAACAGTAGTGCGAAATTCATATTGAACTTTTCCTTCCATAAGAAGCTTTATGGTTTCTTCTGTCTGGCTGATATCAAAATTATCCTTTCCTGTTGCTTCCCCATAGCGATCAGGACAGCTTTTAATATCGATAGCGATGTAGTCAACAAGCTCATTTTCGATAAGCATTTTTACCATTTCGGGCTTTGTCCCGTTTGTATCAAGCTTGACCATAAAGCCGAGAGCTTTTATTTCTTTTAAAAATGAAGGAAGATTTTCATATAAAGTAGGTTCGCCGCCGCTTACACATACACCATCAAGCAGTCCCTTCCTTGATTCAAGAAATCTGAAAAAATCTTTGTTTTCCATAATGGTTTCTGCTTTATCACTGAATAAATGGCTGTTATGGCAATATGGACAGCGCAAATTACAGCCTCTTAGGAAAACCGTACAGGCTACTTTGCCCGGAAAATCCAGTAATGTCATTTTCTGAAGACCTGATATCATATTATGCCTCCTGTAATACTTTATTGATATATGATATATCCAAATATGCAGTCTTTGCAAGTATATAGAGATATGGCTAATGCTAATTTCTTCTTTGACATATTGTAATTACAGATGTAAAATAGGTGTAATCGTATGTGTAAATAAGGTTTTGTGGTAGATGACATCTATTGGTATCAGTAAGGTGAGGATTTAAAAATGAACGTAGAGAGTATTCTTAAGTTACTGTCGGGTATTGCACTTTTTCTTTTTGGTATGTCCCTTATGGGAGACAGCCTTAAGCTTGTGGCAGGAAACAAGCTGGAGATGATATTGTACAAACTGACCGGAAGACCTATAAAGGGCTTTATTTTTGGTTCAGGTATAACTTTCGTTATACAGTCATCATCGGCAACTTCTGTAATGACGGTTGGTTTTGTTAACTCCGGAGTGATGAAGGTAAGACAGGCTATACCTGTTGTTCTTGGTGCAATTTTTGGAACGAGCATAACGGGATGGGTAATATGTCTTTCAAGCCTTAATGGTGCTTCGGGCATACTTTCTTTATTTTCTACCAATACAATAACCTGTGTTGCTGCTATCGTTGGCGTTATACTCAGGATATTCTCTAAAAAACGCTTTAATAACCACTTGGGGAATGTCCTTCTTGGTTTTGCAGTTTTGATGTTTGGTATGTCAACTATGAGTGGTGCTGTTGCGCCTTTAAGAGAAAGCCCTCTTTTTATAAATATCCTTACCACATTCTCCAATCCTATAATAGGCATACTTGTGGGCCTTTTATTCACAAGCGTTATCCAGAGTGCATCTGCTGCCGTAGGTATCCTTCAGGTGCTTACTGTTACAGGTACAATAACCTTTGAAATTGCACTTCCTATTATTATGGGTATTTCTATAGGTGCCGCGGTTCCCGTGCTTTTAACGGCAGTTGGTGCTACCCGTGAAGGAAAGACTACAGCATTTGCGTACCTTGTAAGCAATGTTATAGGTGTTATACTTGCTGCGGTCATTTTTTACGGACTTGATATGGTGTTTGATTTTGGATTTAAGTCTGCTATTATGACTACCGTAACTGTAGCCGCACTTAACTCTGTTTATCGTTTTATAGTGGTTATGGTTTTACTTCCTCTTTACAAACAGATAGAGAAGATTTCAGCATTATTTGTTCCTTCCAAAACCATGGGCGTTAAAGATAATTTTGAACTTATGCCTATGGAGGAGCGTTTTATAAAACATCCAAATCTTGCTATCGAGCAGAGCAGGAATGCTGTAAAAGATATGGCTGAAAAGGTTAAAGAGAACCTCTTCCTTGCATTCAGCCTTATCAATAACTATTCGATCGAAAAATATGATCGCGTTCAGGCGATAGAGGACGTTGTGGATAAATATGAGGATAAGATAGGAGCATATCTTATAAAAATAACATCTAATGAGCTGGATTTTGCACAGACTGAGGATATAGGTGAATATCTTCGTACGATAACCGACTTTGAACGTATGTCAGACCATGCTGTAAACCTTGCGGAATCCTCCAGAGAGCTTAATGACAGAAGGCTTACGTTCTCTGACCAGGCCAGATATGAGCTTTCGGTTATCGGCGATGCTGTAGAGGAAATAGTAACATCAGCAATAACTGCGTTTACATATAAGGACCTTGACCTTGCAACAAAAATAGAGGCTCTTGAAGAAGTAATAGATAATCTTTGTTCTGAAATCAAGCGTAATCACGTTGAGCGTTTGCAGAACGGAACATGTAATATTGCCGCAGGCTTTGTTTTAAATGATATCCTTACAGATTATGAGAGGATAGCAGATCATTGTTCAAATATTGCTATTGCTATTATTTCAATATTTGCAGAGGATTTTGACCCTCATGAATATATAAACAGCTTAAAACAGATGAAGCTTGACACATTCACACATCATATGGATGAATATTCAATGAAGTATAAATTAAATCAAAACCATGCTGTCTGAAGGTGGAGCGGAGTATAATAATCAAATATGAACAAAAGAAAGAGTCCGGTATTTTACCGGACTCAGCTTTTTATTTTCTGCCTTCCTTCGTGGTCTATAGTATAGTTTTCTCTTATTATCAGTTCGCTTAAAGGTACTATATCATATCCCTTTTCCTTTAGCCCCTTTATTATACTGTCAAGGGCGGCGGGGGTATATTTGGCATCATTATGGAAAAGTATTATGGAGCCGTTACCGAGATGCTTGTGGTTTAATACCTGATTTATTTCGTGCTCAACGCCGTATTCTTTCCAGTCAAGGCTATCAACATCCCATTGGATAGTATAGTACCCCAACTCCTGCGCGGTCTCTATAACGGTGTTTGTGTATTCGCCAAAGGGTGGACGAAATAGATCCATTTCTATGCCTGTAAGGTCATATACTTTTTCGTGTGTTTTTTTAAGCTCTTCTTCTATCTGCTCCTTTGATATTGCCGACATATGCGGATGTGTTGCGGAGTGGTTGCCAAGGTCATGTCCTGCGGAAGCTATTTTCATTACCTCTTCGGGATAATCGTCAACCCAGTAGCCGCACATAAAAAATGTGGTTTTAACATCATTTTCACGCAGTATACGAAGCAGTTCATCAGTATCGTCAGCACCCCATGCGGCATCAAAGCTTATGGCGACTTTTTTTTCGTCTGTATCGACACAATAGATCGGCAGTTTGCGGTTGTTTTCGGTTGCGGAGAAAAACACATCCGCACAATAAGGGAAGGTCTTGATAAGTATTGCGGTAGCGGCTGCGACAGCAAAAAATGACACAAAAAGACGATGGTGAAACAGTATAGATTTTAACATTACAAATAACCTCCGATGGCATTATTTAAAATACTATTCATAAAATATGGATTTTATGAAATGGTTTTTGCCATACTGTAAAATAGAGTGATTGCAAAAAAATGCTATTTGTAAAAAAACAAGTAAGTTTTATTAAATAAAAAGTCTATAATTGTGTAATATGTTTAGAAAAAAACATTGCCTTACTTAAAAAAGACGAAAGGAAAGAATCATCAATGAAATTTCTTGAAAAAGGTACAATATATGTTAAAATTATAAGGTAGTATTAAAATTTAATATTATACAATTAAAAGGAGGAATTTTAGAAATGAGAAGAAAAGTATTAGCACTTATCTTATCTCTCGCTATGGTATTATCTATGGCTGTTCCCGCTATGGCAGCTGAGGATATGTCAGGCAAACTCGTAATTCTCCATACAAACGATATGCATGGATATTACGAAGCGGGCGAGGAATGCATTGGTATGGCTGGTGTTGCAGCTATCAAAGATCACTATGAGGCACTTGGCGCAGACGTTCTTTTATTTGACGGTGGTGACTTTTCACAGGGTCAGTCACTTGTTAACTACTACAAAGGAACTAATGTTGGCGAGTACATGGTATCAGCAGGCTATGATGCAATTACTTTAGGTAACCATGAGCTTGACTATGGTTTTGATGCTCTTCTTCAGAACGTAGCAACACTTGATGCAGCTGGTGTTAAAGTTCTTTCAGCGAACTTCTTGAAAAAAGGTACAACAGAGCCTTATTTCGGTGACAACACAGTATTTGAGTTTGATGGCGTTAAAGTAGGTGTATTTGGTCTTGAAACAGCAGAAACACTTACAAAAGTAAACCCTGAATACGTTAAAGACATCGAGATCGCTGATAAAGCAGAGATGTTTGCAATTGCAGAAGCTCAGGTTAAAGAGCTTGAGGCAGCAGGCTGTGACCTTATCGTTGCTATCGGACACCTTGGTGTTGATGCAGAAAGTACAGGCAGACGTTCAACAGACCTTCTTGAGGCAGTTAAAGGTATTGACCTTTTCATCGACGGACATAGCCATACAGTAATGGATGGCGGCCAGATGGTTGGCGAAACATTAGTTACAAGCACAGGCAGCTACCTTTCAAATGTTGGTGTTGTTGTTTATGACAAAGCAGCAGCTACACTTGAAGCTTCTCTTATGAGCGCAGCTGAGTTTGCAGCAGAAGTTGGAAAATATGATGAAGCTACAGCAGCAGTTGTTGGCGCAGACGTTGCAGAAGTAAAAGCAGCTTATGCAGCTATCATTGGTACAACATTACATGATTTAAACGGTAACAAAGCACCCGGCGTGCGTACAGAAGAAACAAACCTTGGTGACTTTGGTCCCGATGCTTATGTTTACGCAGCTAAAAAATACGTTGAAGAAATGGGAATGGACATCGTAGTAGATGGCGGTATCCAGAACGGCGGCGGTATCCGTGCAAGCATCCCTGCAGGCGAGATCTCAATGGATACACTTGTAACAGTATTCCCCTTCGGCAACACTGTAGCTCTTGTAACAATCACAGGCGAGCAGCTCCTTGAGGCTCTTGAGGCTTCAACATTCTGCACACCTGAGGCTGTTGGTGGATTCCCTCAGGTATCAGGTATCAAATTCACACTTAACACATCAGTTCCTTTCGAAAATGGTGAGCAGTATCCTGATTCAACATACTATGCACCCGCTAACCCTGGCAGCAGAGTAACAATCGAATCAGTAGGCGGCAAAGCTTGGAAAGCAGATGCTGAGTACACAATCGCTGTTAACAACTTCATGGCAGCTGGTGGAGATACATTCTATGTATTAAAAGAAGGTTCATTCAGCTATGACACAGAAATAGTTGACTCTGAAGCTCTTATCGATTACTTTGTAAACGGTTTAGGTGGAGTAATCGGTGATGAATATGCAGCTCCTCAGGGACGTATCACAATCACAGATAAACCCGTTGTTAAACCTGTTACTGTAGCTAATGGTCTTGTAACAATTTATCAGATTTACGGTAAATAATTACTGATCGTAAGTTAACAATTAAAAAGCACCCGAAAGGGTGCTTTTTTTATGGATATTTTATTGTGCTTTCTGAAGGGTCGTCTATATCGTAATACACAGTTATATATGCGTTTTTATTAGGTGGGGTCACCATATAACCAAGGGTCTTTGAACCGGTATACTTTTCTCCCATAACTTCATATTCATAGTGAACGGTATGAGGATACTTTACTCCATCAGAATAGCTTGTTAATACAGGTTTGGTTTTAACTTTTATCCACCAGCATTTTTTTACGTCTGTTACAATGCCGCGAACGGTGTTTCCGTTTGACATAAGGTCTTTTTTATTTGATCTGTTAAAAATGCCCATTGTATCACTCCTTATATCTGTTTATGTACTATCTTATATTCATCACCGTATCTGAAATAAGGACAGTTTGTAAACTGATTGCGTAAGAAACGCTCCATTTCGTCCTGATCCAGTTCCATAAGACATACATAGTAGCCGTAATCATAATCATAATCGTAATACATACAGTTTTCGCATATCGTAGGGTTATCCATTTTTGCTATCCTTTCTTATTAAACTATAAAAACCGTATACTATCCATCCTGCTATGGCACCGCCTTCTATAAAAAGGGCTGTGCCGATAAGGAAAACGGCAATAAAACCTAAAGTATATATTCCGAGAGGTATAAAAATAAATCTGTATAAAAGTATAAATATGCCTATAACAAAAGGCAGCACAAGAGGTATGAATTTTTTGTAAAAGCTTTCACTTTTAAGGCATAGCCATAACTGCCATACAAACGACAATGCACCGGGAAGAAGAAAAAACAATATCCATATGTCTATACTTACGGGAATTATATTTCTGAGGAATTCGTGCATATCACAACACCTGCCTTTAAAGGTATTTTATCATACAGTTTGTGTGTTTTCAATTAAGATACCTATAAGATAAAAATAAGTATACAATACACCATTAAAAGTGGTATAATAATTTGATAAATAAACACTTTAAGAAGATCAAGGGGTGGAATAATGGCTGAAACAAAAAACAATAAAAAGCCTTCAAAATCAAATAAATCAACATCAAATAAGTCTAAAAAAGCCACTACAAAGGTGACTTATGATACAAAAAACAAGGGAAAATCCATAGCGGATGAGATACTTGCCATTGTTGTTGCACTTATTGCCATACTTGTTTTTATAAGCCTTGTAAGCAAAAGCATGGGAATTTTCGGTGAGTTTATAAGCACTGTGCTTAAAGGTATTGTAGGTATAGGTGCGTATGCTTTGCCTGTACTTATTATTGGCTACTGTATATGGTATCTTGCCAAAAAGGAAAGAAGGTTTGCTTACCTTAAGCTCTTTGGTATCCTCCTTTTTATGGTGGCGGTATGCGGCCTTGTTCAGTACATATTTGTAGGTAATGTTATCCGCAATGATGATGGATTTTTTGGCCTTGTAAAAATGTTTTTCTATCAGAGTGATATAGCTAACGGCGGTGTTGTAGGCGGCGTTATTGCCTATGCCCTTGATAAAATAGTAGGTAAGGGTACGTATATCGTTCTTATTGCCGCTATACTTATTGCTGTTATTATGGCAACAGGTAAATCCTGTTTTGAAGGAGTTATGGGCATATTCGGCTTCTTTAAAAACAAACAGAGACAGAAAGAGGCAAGAATAAAAGCCCAGGCTGAATACATAAAAGAGAAAGAGGCTGAACGCCAGAAGAAGCAGGAGAGAAAAGAAGAAAAGGCCGCAAGGAGAAAGAAATTCTTTGACATTACTCTCGGAGGAGACGAGGGCTATGACAAGGATGTTGTTTTTGATGTTCCCTTTGAGGAAGTTTCTGCAGAAGCGGAGAAAAACATTGAAAATACCTTTGTGCCTGAGTCTATACCGTTTACCGGCACTATAGATATGGATGAAAATGAATATGTAGCTGAAACAATAAGGGTCGATGAGCCTGTTATAAATGTTGCAGAGCCTGAAGAAGATAAGATGCCTGAAAAGGAAGCTAAACCTGCGGCCAAGGAAGAAAACTTGGAAGAGGACAAGCCTATGGATATCGATGCTTCTTCTGCAGAGGAAGCAGAGTACGTATTCCCTCCCATTGACCTTCTTGAGAAGGGAAGCTTTTCGTCAGGCGTTGATTCCAAAACACAGATGCTTAACAATGCCAAAAAGCTTGAGGATACACTTAAAAGCTTTGGTGTTGAAGCAAGGGTCGTGCAGATAAACAAAGGCCCTACGGTTACAAGATACGAGCTTTCACCAAGCGTTGGTGTTAAGGTAAGTAAGATCGTAAACCTTGCCGA
>SVDG01000125.1 GCA_015057875.1 Lachnospiraceae bacterium
TTACTTTGCCTACCATTGTTATAAGTCCGCTTTTTTCAAGCATATCCATAAGGATCAGGGTAGCATCTTTATGGACGGTTGCGAAGATCACGGCTCTTGTTGTGGGGCTTTTAACAAGGTCTTCAGTAAAGATGGAATAGGCCTTTTTGGCATATTCGTTATCGCTGTAGCGTGCTTCCTCCGGGAAGGCACTGCTTTCAAGCCAGTCCAGAAGTTCAAGATCCATACCTGTTGCACGGTAGGTATACTGTGGTGCATGCAGGTGCAGGTCTGTCATTCCGGGTATGATTATTTTATTTCCCATATCGTATACGGTAATATTTTCCGGTGCCTCTTTTGTTATGTTTTTTACAGCTCCGTTTTCGCATACTAGATATGAGTTTTCGTGTATTTCCATTTTGTTGTAGTCGGGAGCAAAAACTATATTGCCTTTAAGGGCAAAAGCTTTTTCAAAGGTCATAAAAAACGTCCTTTCCTGAAGTTTTACATATATGATTATACCACATTAGTATGCTCAGAAAAACTGTATATATATGCTTGTTTACACAACAAAATGTCACGCTTTGTTAAGAATTTAATTATCCTTGAATAAAAAAACCTTTTGCTGTACTATAAAAAATGAGAAAAACAAAAAGAGTTAAAGTATGTCTTCTATAACATCTCTTAAGTGGATCGGGCTCAGTTTAAGCCTGTTCAGCTTATCGACAAACAATAGGGCTTGCTTATAGTCAATGAAAACATCATTTATTCTTATTATTTCGCTGTTATCTATGCTGTTTAAGGCGGCTATGCCGTAGGAAATATAAGGATTATCGCAGTTTGTGTTTTGTTGCATAGTGACTTTATAGGTTATCATTTTTTCCTCCTTGGGTTTTGCTGAGTATGATTATAGTCTTTTTGTTTGATTTGATACCACATAATGTGAAAAATGCAAGGTTTGCTATGAAAATGGCAGAAATTTACAGAAGAAGGCGGCAGAGTGATGAAAATTGCTGTGTGCGATAATAGCAGTATTTACAGGGAGCTTATTGCAGATATACTCAATATGTATTTCAGCAATAATTTTAATTATAGGTTTATTAGCCACGAGATCATAAAGTTTGACAGTTCCGCAGCTTTGATATATGACTTTGAGGAAGGCAGTATTTTTGATATAATATTTATAGATGTTTATATGAAAAAGCTGTCAGGTATTGAGACTGCAAGAAGGCTCAGGCAAAAGGGATATAAAGGTGCGATAATCCTTATATCGGAAACGGCAAAGTATGCCGTGGAGGGATATGAGGTAGAGGCCTGCCGATATATGATAAAGCCTTTCGGATATGAGGAGATAGCTTCAGTTATGGATAAGCTTGTATCCGCAATAGAGGATGACACTTTTGTTATACATAAGAGAAACGAAATAATAAGACTGCCATACAGCGATATAGTTTATGTGGACAGCAGTAATACCAGGTGCTTTGTACACAGTATGGATAACGAAAGATATGTTGTGTATAAAAGACTTGATGAAATAGAAAAGGAACTTAACGATAAAAGGTTTTTAAGAAGCCATAAAAGCTATCTTGTAAATATGAGCCATGTGTGCAGTATGGATAAGTGTTTTCATCTTACTAACGGAGATGTGGCCCTTATTAGGCAGAGAGGGCTTAAGGATATAAGAAAGGAATATATAGGCTTTCTGGATAGCCAGGGCAAAAGCGAAAACGACTTTTTGGAATAGACGGAGCAAATTATGGAAAAATCATTATTGTTTAAGCATTATATCTTAAAACTGTGTTTCAGGGGTATGGTTGCGCTTGTGATAGTGCTTCTGTTTTTATTCAGCCCCGAAACGCTTGATTTTACCAAGGAGTTTTCATTTCCGGTATATGTGCTTTTTCTCATAATACTGGTTGAGATGTTTTTACAGATAAACCCCTTGAGCGACCATATCAGCCACGGCTGCCTTAAGCAGTTTAAGGATCATTATGAATGTCCGGAAGGTGGATATGACAAAAAAGAGCTTAGGGAGGCCATAAGGGAATATAACAAAGGTGCAATAAAGGTTGCTGTTGTATGGATAGTGCCGCATATAGTTATAGGTGCACTATATTTTAAAGGTATAGTAAGTGTTGCATTGCTTGTAACATTAAGTGCACTTTTCTATCTTGCTGATCTTATATGTGTTTTGATTTTCTGTCCTTTCCAGAGGTTTATGATGCACAATAAATGCTGTGTTACCTGCCGAATCTTTGCGTGGGGCATACCGATGATGGTAACACCGCTTTTATTTATCAACAATATGTTTTCAAGGGTGCTTTGTATAGTTGCCTTTGCAATTGCAATAAGATGGGAGATCGTTATAAAAAGATATCCTGAAAGATTCTGGGAGGGTTCAAATACTGCTTTAAGATGCGCCTCCTGTACGGATAAAATGTGCAGGATAAAGAAACCCCCTCATAACAAGGCTAAACAGTGATAAGGAACTAATTCACTTATCAACTGTTAGCTGACGGTACCGGGGTGCAT
>SVDG01000024.1 GCA_015057875.1 Lachnospiraceae bacterium
CAGGGTTTTCATGTTTATTCCACAAAATTTAACACTTGTATCTATCAATCCCAAAGCACCTCTTTTCCATCGAAAACGGGACCATCCTTACAAACCTTAAGATTATTATAGCCGCCGTTACCATCTTTTATTTTTATTGCACAGCCTACACATGCACCTATTCCACAAGCCATTCTTTCTTCCATAGAAACCTGAACATCTATACCCTTTTCTTCTGCGTAGTTATATACGCCTTTAAGCATTATTTTAGGTCCACAGGTATAGATCATATCACCTTTGGCATTTTTATCTCTCATAAGTTCAACAACGTTGCCTTTAAATCCTTCCAAACCTGCATCTGATGATAAATAAACATTTGCTCCTATGGCTTCAAATTCATCTGCAAGGATGTTTTTCTCTCTGGCACCAAGGTAAACGTCCACTTCGCCTTTAAGCCTTTTACAAAGGCCTAAAATGGGAGGAGCACCTATTCCTCCGGCAACAAGTATAGATTTACTTGCATTTTCATTTATAGTAAATCCGTTGCCTAAGGGGCCTAATACCTTAACGCTTTCGCCTTCAGTAAGTTTTGAAAAGATCTCTGTGCCCTTGCCTACTACTGCGTAAACGACCCTTACCGTTCCCTCGTTTTCATCAAAATCACATATACTGATGGGACGAGGAAGTATGAGCTCACCCTTGCCTGTATAAATATTTATAAACTGTCCTGCCTTTGCTTCCCTTGCTATTTCGGGAGCATGGATGACCATATCCATAATAACAGGTGTAATATTTGTATTTTTAAGTATTTTTGCTTCACAAATAGTTTTCATCAGATTCCTCCAAGGTAGATCATCATAAAAGCTTACTGTTCTCAACAACAAGTTTTCCGTTTAAAATAGTATGTTTTACCCTGCCTGTAAGCTCAAAACCGTCAAAGGGAGAGTTTTTGCTTAATGATGCAAATTCATCACATTTTACCGTATAAACTTCATCAGGGTCTATTATAACTATATCAGCCGCAAGTCCGCTCTTTAAGTTACCTTTCGCGGATCTGATAATTCTCGCGGGATTTATAGTCATTTTTTCAATAAGCTCTATAGGTGTAAGTACACCGCTTTTTACAAGGCTAGTTATACCAAGACTTAATGCTGTTTCAAAACCAACTATACCAAAGGGTGCTTTAGCATAATCTGTTGCTTTTTCTTCAGCTGTGTGAGGAGCGTGGTCTGTAGCTATAACGGATATAGTTCCTTCTTTAAGGCCTTTTTTAACTGCCTCCATGTTTTCCCTACTTCTTAAGGGAGGGTTCATTTTTGTATTTGTATCGGCAGTTGTTATAAATTCATCACATAAGGAGAAATGATGAGGACAAGCCTCCGCAGTTACTTTTACTCCTCTTGCCTGTGCTTCCTTAACAAGCTGAATGCTTTGTTCTGTACTTATGTGGCAGATATGAAGAACTGAGTCGGTAGATTCAGCCAGAACGATATCTCTTGCAACTATAGTGGATTCAGAGTCATCAGAAATACCTTTAAGTCCGAGGAGCTTTGAAGCCACACCCTCGTTAATACATCCGCCATCAACAAGGCTCATATCCTCGCAGTGTGAAAAGACAGGAATATCTAATTCCTTAGCTATAATCATTGCATCTTTAAGCTTTTTGGCAGATAAAACACTTTTTCCGTCTTCACTTAATGCACATATTCCCGCATCTTTCATTCCTTTAATGTCTGCAAGCTCGCTTCCTGTCTGGTCGATAGTTATTGCACCTATAGGAAGTACGTTTGATACAGCGTCTTTAGCTTTTTCTGTGATATAGTTTACAACGTCCGCATTGTGGATTACAGGCTTTGTATTAGGCATTGCACATATTGTAGTGAAGCCGCCCTTTGCAGCGCTTGCGGCACCGGTAATAATAGTTTCTTTATGTGTAAGGCCGGGCTCTCTTAAATGAGTATGTAAGTCAATAAATCCCGGTGTTACCCATAAGCCGTCTGCATTTATTACTTTATCGGCTTTTTCAGTTATGTTTTCGGCAATAGCTTTGATGAATCCGTTTTCTACTAAAACATCCTTAACAGACGTTGTTTTTTCTTCGGTATCAAATACGAGGCCGTTTTTGATAAGTATTGTTCCCATAGGCCACCTCCTGAAAAAATAAAAGCAACAAAAAGTCCAAAATCAAATGTACTTTTTATTGCCTGTATATGTGCTGGAAAAAATATAATTGATGGTGTCTTTAGAATGAAAAAAGTATACGTTTGTTTTGTTGTAAAAAGCAACCATACTTAGCCCTCCAAGACAAAATTTTCTTTAAAAATAGTAACATTTTATTGAAATTTTGTCAATGAAGGCAGGTAGATTTAGAAACCATACGATATATTTTTTATATATTTAAAAGGCTAATTATTTATTTTCTATATAATTGAAAATATAATTACGTGGTGTTATAATTACTTTGTCAAATCAACCATATTGTGAGGGAATTAAAATGAAAATTATTGTTGTTGGATGTGGAAAAATTGGCACTACAATAATCCATAATCTTGTTAGTGAGGGTCATGATGTAGTTGCCCTTGATTATAATGCTGAAATTATAAATGATATCACAAATATGTATGATGTTATGGGTATATGCGGTAATGCCACTGATTATGAAACGCTTGTTGAAGCAGGTGTTAAAGAATCAGGGCTTTTTGTTGCTGTAACAAGCCATGATGAGCTCAATATGCTAAGCTGCCGTATTGCTAAAAAAATGGGAGCAGGCCTTACTGTAGCCCGTATCAGAAACCCTGAATATAACGGTCAGAGTCTTGATTTTATGTGTGATGTACTTGATATATCTAAGTCAATAAATCCAGAGCTTCTTGCTGCACATGAGATCTTTAATATTCTTAAATTCCCTTCTGCTGTTAAGGTTGAATATTTTTCAAGAGGCAACTTTGAAATGATCGAACTTAAGCTTCGTGATAATTCTATACTTGATGGCATGAGCCTTATGGATCTCAGGAACAAATATAAATCTAAGGTTCTTATAAGTGCTGTTCAGCGAGATGATAAAGTTGTTATCCCTGATGGCAGATTTGTTTTAAAAAGTGCTGACAGGATAAGCATAACTGCTACCCCTTCCGAAATACAGAGCTTTCTTAACGAGCTTGGCTTATTACAGAAAAAAGCAAGGAATATAATGATACTTGGCGGAAGCAAGATCGCTTACTATCTTTCAAAGATGCTTTTAAACGAAGGAAACACTGTTAAAATTATTGAACAGAAAAGAGAAAGATGCCTTGAATTATGTGATGCCCTTCCCAATGCTGTGATTATTAATGGTGACGGGGCCGAACAGGAGCTTCTTTTTGAAGAGGGTATAACAGAGCTTGATGCTTTTGTATCTTTAACAGGAATGGATGAGGAAAATATACTTATTTCCATTTTCGCTGCATCACAGAATGTTCCCAAGGTTATTTCAAAAGTAAACAGAACAGAGCTTGCTGCCATGGCTGAAAAGCTTGGGCTTGATACTATAGTTTCTCCTAAGGATACAACTGCTAATATAATTGTAAGATATGCAAGGGCTGTTGAAAACTCTTTGGGAAGCAGTGTTGAAACGCTTTATAAGCTTATGGATGGTCAGGCGGAGGCTCTTGAGTTTAATGTAAGAAATGACTTTGAGCATATAAATATTCCTTTTAAAGACCTTGAGTTTAAATCCAATATTCTTATTGCAGGTATAATAAGAGGAAAAGAAAGTATTATTCCCGGCGGTAACGATTATATACTCCCCGGTGATAATGTTATTGTGCTTGCAAGCGGACACAAGCTTAATGACCTTTCCGATATTATTAAATAAAAAGAGGTATTTTTATGAATCGCAGAATGATTTTATATATGATAGGCAAAATCATAATGATTGAAGGGGCGCTTCTTACACTTCCTCTTTGTGTATCTTTACTTTACAAAGAAAGCTGTGCAGCATCTTTTTTAATAACGATCGTTCTTGCTTTGGTTGCAGGTTTTATTTTAACAAGAGCTGTTAAGCCTAAAAAAGAAGTTTTTTATGCAAAAGAAGGTTTTGTTATCGTTGCACTTGGATGGGTTGTTATGTCGGCCATAGGTGCCCTTCCCTTTACCATCAGCGGAGAGATACCTAATTATGTAGATGCTTTTTTTGAAACGGTAAGTGGATTTACAACTACAGGTGCTTCTATAGTTGCTGATGTTGAGGCTATGAGTAAAGGAATTCTTTTCTGGAGAAGCTTTACTCACTGGGTAGGCGGTATGGGCGTTCTTGTTTTCATTATGGCGGTTGTTCCCAACACTTCTGACAGGTCTATTCACATTATGAGGGCTGAAATGCCTGGTCCTGTTGTAGGTAAGCTTGTTCCTAAAGCAAGTGATACCGCAAAAATACTTTATAAAATATATATCGGCATAACTATACTTGAAGTTTTACTTCTTTCGCTTGGTGGAATGCCTATATTTGAAAGCTTTGTGCATACATTCGGAACAGTTGGTACAGGTGGCCTTGGAGTAAAAGCAGACAGCATAGCAAGTTATTCTCCTTATTTACAGTGGGTAATTACTGTGTTTATGCTTATTTGTGGTATAAACTTTAACCTGTTTTATCTTCTGCTTATTAAACGATTCAAATCTGTATTTAGAAGTGAGGAGCTATGGGTATATATCGGAATAGTTATTGCTGCTATAGTTGCAATTTCTATTAATATTTATCATATGTATGGTTCTCTTTCGGAAGTCATAAGACAATCCGCTTTTCAGGTTGCGTCAATAATTACAACAACAGGATATGCAACAACAGACTTTAACCTTTGGCCGGGATTTTCAAAAGCCATACTGTTTGTGCTTATGTTTATAGGCGGATGTGCAGGTTCAACTGCAGGTGGTCTTAAACAATCCAGACTTATCCTTCTTTTTAAAATGATCAAGCGCGAATTCAGACATATGCTTCATCCTCGTTCTGTAGGTGTTGTTAAGTTTGAGGATAAAGCCGTAAGCGATGAAACGATAAACGGTGTTGGTATTTATCTTGCAATTTATTGTGTATGCTTTTTTACTATTTTCCTTATTGTTTCACTTGAAACTTTGGATTTTGAATCAAATTTCTCGGCTGTTGCCGCTTGTTTTAATAACATAGGACCTGGATTTAATATCGTTGGTCCTGCAGGAAATTACGCAGGCTATTCTATCCTTTCAAAAGTAGTTCTATCTATCGCTATGCTTCTGGGAAGACTTGAAATCTACCCTATACTTTTCCTGCTCTCCCCTACTACATGGTCTAAAAATAAATAAAATTAAAGGCTTCCGTAATATGTCGGAAGCCTTTTTTATGCCCTGGGATGGGTTTTTAAATATATGTTTTTTAGTCTGTCGTTATTCATTTTAACATAAACGAGAGTCGTTGAAATATCTGAATGACCAAGCATTTCCTGTACAGACTGAACATCTGCACCGTTCTCTATAAGATGGGCGGCAAAGGAATGTCTTAAGGTATGAGGTGTTATTGCCGAACTTATACCTGCTTTTGTGGTGTAGCTTTTAATTATCTTCCAGAAGCCTTGCCTTGTCATAGCGGTTCCTTTTGTGTTTAAAAAGAGCATTTGCTCATTTTCAGAAGCGGATAATTTGTTTCTTGCCTCAGTAATATAACATTTAAGTGCATTTACGGCTTTTGAGCCAATTGGTATAATTCTTCTTTTTGCATTATCTCCGCACTTTATGTATTCAAGATCAAGATCTACATCCTCTGTTTTTATGGAAATAAGCTCTGTTACTCTTATACCTGTTGCATAAAGCAGTTCAAGCATAGCCTTATCTCTTAAACCTTTTACAGTTTTTAAGTCGGGCTGTTCAAGTAATGTACTTACTTCGTTTACAGAAAGTATTTCAGGCATCTTTTTTTCTACCTTGGGGGATTCAAAGCCTTTAAGAGGATTATGCTTTAAAATATTTTTTTCATTAAGATGATTGAAAAAAGACCTTATTGAAGCAATGTTTCTTGAAATGGTAGAAGATGATTTATTGGACTTCTGCAATTCATATACATAGGACATAACACTTGTTTTATTAACATTTTCAATTTTATTAACTCCGATACCCTTAAGAAAATCAGAAAAAAACCTTAAATCCCTTTCGTAGGAAGTTACGGTATTTATTGAAGCACCCTTTTCAGTTATGAGGAATTCGGTATAGTCCGAAATAAGCTTCTTCATAATTATGTCCCCTTAAAATGTATAATAATAAAATTATAGAATAATATTATTCAAAAGTCGACATTATTTAATATATTATTCAATATTTGTTAAATTTCTATCAAATCATGGGGTTTTATATAATATATATACGGCTGAATTTTTCCATAATGCACAAATAATAGATATGATCAGTCCTGATATAACGAGTATAATAATTTCTGTTTTTCTTTTATTTGTATCCTGATGATACCCCTTTGAAGTGTATACTGGCTTTTTGTATGAGGGAAAATATGATGCACAGAAAATTATAAAAAATGAAAGGATCAACTCCGCAGGAACAAAAGAAGCAGTTACTAAAAGTCTTTTTAATATATTTGCTTCTGATATCGCAAAAGCTGTATATCCAATGGAAAAGCCTTTGTAAGCAACGAGTAAATACAAAAAAATACTTATTTCTGGCACTAAACCACAAATTAAGGATAGTGCCGTGAATTTAAAAATATCAAAAAATCCTCTTATGAAAGACTGATGTTCTGCACTGCCTGAAATCACTATTTCAGCCTCGTTTTTTATTGATAAAAAAGAACCTGTTAATATACCTATAAAAAATAAAAGGCAGCATACTCCAAGAAGTATCTGCCTTTTTGATATACGTTTGTTTTTCATACAGGACACCTCCGCTATTTCTACAAAGTATGCTCCTGTATATAAAAATATGAATTATTTACCTGAAAGATCCTTATAAGCAAGAAGTGCTGCGGCAGTTTTGCCGTCAATTATTTCACCGCTATAAATCATTTTAAGGCTGTCCTCAAGAGAATAAGTCTCTATCTCTATAAATTCATCGGGGTCAGGATTCATAACACCTTCGGTAAGATCCTTTGCGATGTATATATAAAGAGTTTCGGTACAAACGCCGATAGACATAACAAGCTTTGTAACGTAAGTGAGGTTGTTTGCTATCCAACCTGTTTCCTCCTCAAGCTCTCTTTTTGCACTTATTGCGGGGTCTTCGCCCTCTTCAAGCATACCTGCAGGAATTTCAAGGGCCATACCTTTTATTGCATGACGGTACTGTCTTACGAAAATAATGTTACCGTCTTTATCAACAGGAACTATCGCGGCTGCAGAGCCTCTTACAACAGTTTCTCTTGTTGCCACGTTTCCGTTAGGCATAACTACTTTGTCACTATAAACTTCAAGCACCTTGCCTTTGTACATAAGATTGCTTTCTAAAACTTCGTAGCTCATATTTCCTCCTATCAGAACTCAGCATTTTTAACTGTTCTGGGGTAAGGTAATACGTCCCTGATGTTCTGCATACCTGTAATGTACATAACAGCTCTTTCAAAACCGAGACCGAAGCCTGCATGTCTTGTTGTGCCGTATTTTCTTAAATCAAGATACCACCAGTAGTTAGACATATCCATACCAAGCTCTTCTACTCTTTTCTGAAGTACATCAAGTCTTTCCTCTCTCTGGCTACCGCCGATGATTTCACCAACACCGGGAACAAGAAGATCCATAGCAGCTACAGTCTTTCCGTCATCGTTAAGACGCATATAGAATGCTTTTATATCTTTAGGATAGTTTGTTACGAATACAGGACGTTTAAATACCTGCTCTGTAAGATATCTCTCATGCTCTGTCTGAAGGTCGATACCCCAGCTTACGGGATATTCAAACTGTGCGCCTGATTTTTCAAGTATCTCAATTGCTTCTGTGTATGTTACACGGCCAAAGTCAGAGTTAACAATGCCTTTAAGCCTTTCAATGAGTCCTTTATCAATGAAATTGTTGAAGAACTCCATCTCTTCAGGTGCATGCTCAAGAACATAGTTGATGATAAATTTAAGCATATCCTCTGCAAGCTCCATATCATCCTCAAGATCTGCAAATGCGATTTCGGGTTCGATCATCCAGAACTCTGCCGCGTGACGGGCTGTATTTGAATTTTCTGCTCTGAATGTGGGGCCGAATGTATAAACGCTGCCGAACGCCTGAGCAAATGTTTCAGCTGAAAGCTGGCCGCTTACTGTAAGATTTGTTTCTTTACAGAAGAAATCTTTTGATGTATCTATTGCACCCTCTTCGTTTCTGGGAAGGTCGTTAATATCCATTGTTGTTACTCTGAACATTTCGCCCGCACCCTCGCAGTCACTGCCTGTTATGATGGGTGTGTGAACATAAACAAAGCCTCTCTCCTGGAAGAATGTATGGATCGCGTGGGCAACAAGGCTTCTAACTCTGAAAGTTGCTGAGAAAGTATTTGTTCTGGGTCTTAAGTGTGCTATAGTTCTTAAGAACTCAAGTGAATGTCTCTTTTTCTGTAAAGGATAATCGCTTGTTGATTCACCTTCAACAGTGATTTCTTTAGCTTTTATTTCAAAGGGCTGTTTTGCACCGGGTGTAAGAACTAAAGTACCGTTTACAATAATAGCCGCACCTACACTCTGCTTTGAAATTTCCGCAAAGTTATCTATCATATCATTTTCAAAAACGATCTGAATGTTTTTGAAAAAGCTTCCGTCATTTATTTCGATGAAACCAAAGTTTTTTGATACACGCATTGTTCTTATCCATCCGCCGATATTTACTTCTGCGTTATCAAAGGCAGCCTGATTTCCGTAGATTTCTTTGATTTTTAAAAGTTTCATAAAAAATCTCCTCCAAATTATGTCTTATTTAAATCATAACCTATATTATATCCCATATATACATATTTTTCAAATAAAAAGAGAGGATTATTCCTCTCTTTTGGTAAATTATTTTTATTATTTGAGCTCGGATAAGAATTCTTCCATTCTGTCCATACCTTTTTTGATATTTTCCATACTTGTTGCGTAAGAAAGTCTTATATATTCAGGCATACCGAAATCAGCACAAGGTACAACAGCTATAAGTTTGTCTTCTATAAGCATTCTAGCCATATCTGCCGCTGATGATATTTCTTCGCCTTTGAATTTTTTACCGTATACGCCGCTTACATCTATGAAAAGATAAAATGCACCTTCAGGTTTTAATGCAGAAATATAAGGCATATTTTCTTCTCTTTCAAATATATAATCTCTTCTCTTTGCAAATTCATTAACCATTTCATCAACGCATTCCTGTGAGCCTGTAATAGCCTCAAGGGTAGCTTTCTGAGAAATAGAGCAGGCATTTGATGTCATATGTGACTGAATGCTTGAAACGGCTTTTGCAATAAATTCAGGACAAGCGGCATAGCCAATCCTCCACCCTGTCATTGCATAGCTTTTTGAAACACCGTTTATAACAACTGTACGGTTATATATCTCTTCTCCAAGAGAAGCGATGCTTATATGTTTTTTGTTGGCATCGTAGATAAGCTTTTCATATATCTCATCAGATATAACAAGTAAATCATTTTTAATTGCAAAGTCAGCAACTACTTCCAACTGCTCCTTTGAATAAACCATACCTGTAGGGTTGCTGGGGCTTGTTAAAAAAAGTGCTTTTGTTCTGGGGCTAATAGCTGCCTCAAGTTCTTCCTTTGTAACCATAAAGTTGTTTTCTTTTTTTGTATTAATAAACACGCACTTTCCGCCTGCGATATTGACCATTGCGGAATAGCTGAGCCAGTAAGGAGAAGGTATTATTACTTCATCACCCTCATCTATAAGAGCAAGAAGTATGTTGCTCAATGACTGTTTTGCTCCACTAGAAACAACTATCTGTGCGGGTGTATAGGTAAGGCCATTTTCGTTTTTAAGTTTATCACAAATAGCCTGTTTAAGCTCAGGAATACCGGGTACAGGTGTATATTTTGTAAAGCCCTCTTCAATAGCTTTTATGCCAGCTTTTTTAATATGTTCGGGTGTCTGAAAATCAGGTTCGCCCACACTGAAGCTTATAACATCCTTGCCCTGTGCACGAAGTTCCGCAGCCTTGGCTGTAATTGCAAGTGTAGATGATGGTTTGATTTTTGATGCTCTTGTTGAAAGTTTCATTATGTATCTCTCCGATGAAAATTATTCTGATATTTTTATATATTTTAAATCATAGCTCATATATTTGCAAATTTTTTTAAAGAGTATCATTTAATACTCTGCTAAAATTTTTGAAAGCTATTTTCTCAGCTATCCTTTCGCCGTATTTGTCAGAAATAGTATTTAAAAGATACTCAAGGGATTCAACTCCGCTAAAGCCTTCCGGCATAGTTTCTATACCGTCAAGGTCACAGCCTATGCCGAGCACATCTTCTCCCGCAACATTTAGTATATGGTCAACGTGCTTAAGAACATCTGAAATATCACAGTATTCGTTATCAGAAATAAACTTGCTATAAATGTTAAGGCCTGTTACGCCACCCTTATCTGCAAGGGTTTTAAGCTGTTTATCAGTAAGGTTGCGTTTATGTGAACAAATACTTCTTGCATTTGAATGGGTTGCAATAAAAGGCTTTTTTGCCTCCTCACATACATCCCAAAAGCTTTTGTCTGCAAGATGAGATACGTCAACGATCATACCAAGCTTGTTCATAGTGCAAACAACCTCGCGGCCGAACTCTGTAAGACCTTTTGGTTCTTCGACCCCTGTACCGTCTGCAATCAAATTGGCATAATTCCATGTTAATGTCATAGCCCTTACGCCTCTGTTATAAAGACTAACTAGGTTTTCGATCTTATCTTCTATTGCCTCTCCGCCCTCAATGGCTAAAAAAGCACTTATCCTTCCATTTTTTTTATTATTGATATAGTCTTCGTATGTATGAACTTTTGAAACGATATTTTTGTTTTCTGCAATCTGGCTCTCAAAGAAATCAATGTATTTATTTGTTCTATCAAAGGCATTGGAGAAATACTTTTTATCTATCCACATTGCAAAAAACTGCAAGGGAGAATCATATTTCATAAGCCTTTCAAAGTCTATATGAAGGTCATTTTTAAAAAGGATCTTATTTTCCTCATACGCTTTAACAAGGGTATCACAATGTGCATCAAAAAGGTGATATTTCATATTATTCCTCCACAAAAATATGGGAGGCCGAAGCCTCCCTTTTTAAAATCAATTATTCTTCAGTTTCAAGAACTTCGTCTACGAACTGTTCTTCACATTCACAGCATCCGCATTCGCAGTCATCTTCAAAGTCTTCGTAATCTTCCCAATCACATTCATCAATATATTCTTCGTCTTCTTTTTTGTTTTTGATGATAAAGAAAACTAAAGCGCCAAGACCGATTGCTACTAACGAAAGCACAGCAATAGCAATATAGAAAGGTTTTCTGTCATTTCTTCTGAGGTCTAATAATGTGTTTTTTAATTCTACAAGAGTATTTTCTTTCATAATGATTCCTCCTTTTTATAATTAAAGCGGTTTTTATTTTGCTTTAAGCGGCAGTATTCCGCATAAGCTTTTTTTAACATCTGCCTTTCATCATTAAATTTAAGCAGATGATAAGCCTCATGAAATTTGTAATAGCCCGCATCAAGGAAATATTCTTCTTTCTGCGGTCTGCAGTAAAACGAGCCTGTACTCATAAGATACCAATGAACGGTTTTATTTATAGTATCGTTACTGCCTTTAAATGAATACTGGGATTTGCTGATATATTTTATTACTTTAGGATCTGTTCCTGTTTCTTCAATAACTTCTCTTACAGCGGTTTCCTTAAAGGTCTCGCCCTCTTCAACGGTACCCTTCGGAAGTACCCAGCCGGTATATTTACCATTCTGATTTTTATATAAAAGCAGGATCTTTCCTCTATGGATAACGACCCCACCGCAGCTGACAGCTTCGATCACATTTATTCCTCCGCCTAATCTATTTAATTAAAGTATACGACTATATCATACTTTTTTCAAGCGAATTTACACTTTATTATTATTTCAGTTTTTTTAATTAAAATACGGAAACAATGTATAAAGTAAGATAGATCAATCCGATAAATATTTAAAAATACTATGTGCTGCAGCTGAAGCTCTCAGGCCTCCGTCAGGGTTTTCGAGAACGACCGTAACTACATGATTTCCACAGAAGCCTGTAAACCAAAGATGATCGCTTCCGTTCGGATTCTCGGCTGTACCGGTTTTTCCACCTATAGTTTTGCCGCTTATCGCTGACTGATATCCTGTGCCTTCATTAACAACATTTATCATAAAACCTTTGATCTTAAGGCTGTTTTCTGCACTCATCACCGAAGATAAAACCGAAGGGATAGTAATGTATTCTTTTTCACCGTTATTATTTTTAACATGGTCAAGTAGATATGGCTTCATCATTTTACCTTCATTAACTATTGCAGATGTTATCATAGCCATATTAAGCGGAGTAACAAGCGTTTTTCCTTGTCCTATGGAAGTTTCAACTATCTCACTTAAAATAGCATTATCCTCGATCAAGATCTGGCTTACAGAGTAATTTAGGTCAAATCCAATACCGTTATTTAGCATAAGCTTTTCAGCTGTCGTTCTTATTTTTGAAGGGCCAATAAGCTCACCCAGCTTTGAAAAATAACAGTTGCATGATTGTGTAAATGCCTCTTTAGCGGTCAATGCACCGTGAACAGTTTCATCAAAACATCTTATGACCTTTCCGTCAAAATATTCCGACCCCTTACATTCATATTCTTGCTCAAGAAGTTCGGGAGAATTTTCCATAGCGGAGAGAAGCGTGATTATTTTAAAGGTCGAACCTGGCGTATAAAGCCCCTGTGCGGCTCTGTTAAGAAGAGGACCGCTCTCATCATTGTTTAGTTCCTCCCAGTCCTCATAGATAGTATTTGAATCAAAGGACGGATTAGAAGCCATGGCCTTTATTTTGCCTGTATCTGACTCCATAACAACTATTGCACCTTTATTTTTGCCTAAAGTTTCAACAGTCTTCTGCTGAAGGTCTGAATCAATTGTAAGATAAACATCTTTACATAGTATTTCATCCTTAAAAATGACGTTCTTAAGCCTTTGAAGCAGTTCATTGTCGATTTCTTCAAGATAAAAATTATAAGCGCTTTCAACGCCTGTTTTTCCTTTATCAGTATAGCCTGTTATGTTGGAAACAATATCCGGATAGTTATATATCCTGTCATAGCTTTCTCCGTTAAAATTACTTTCTGCAAGTATGTTTCCGTTTATATCACATATATTTCCTCTTTTAACGTCTTCTTCAGATATATAAAGACGCTGATTATACGGATTAGAAATGAAGCTGTCTTTATCTGCAACAGTTTTTATTACAGAGGCTGAAAGCAGTATAAACATTGCCGTAACAAGATAAAGTATTATTCTTATACTTCTTTTAAACCTTAGCAACTTCTTCACTTCCCTTCGGATTTATTGTGCTTATAAAAGAAAGAAAAGCAAACATGACCATACTCATAAGATATGAGCTTCCTCCATAACTTATAAACGGAAGTGTGACGCCCGTAAGTGGAAGCAATTTTATATTTCCTCCGATTATAAGGAAGGTCTGGAAGGACATAGTTGCAACTATTCCGACAGAGATCATCGACATGAACCTGTCATCTATTCGAGAAGCATTTTTTAAGCTTGCAGCAAACATAATAAGAAAGATAAAGATTATGCCTATACCGTAAATAATACCCATTTCTTCGCAAATTGCGGAAAATATAATATCTTTTTCAACAAAAGGTATAGTTTTGGGGCTACCAAGGGTCAGGCCTGTGCCAATAAAACCACCTGCACCAATAGCAAAAAGCGATTGTGCGATCTGATATCCGCTTGTATCTATATCGACCCAAGGATCGATCCATGCGGCAACCCTTACTCTTACATGAGAGAAAAGTTTATAAGCCACAACAGCCGCTGCAGAGGCCGCACCCATTCCGCCTAAAAACAGTAGCTCCTTTCCAGTTGCAACATACATCATTATCATGTATATAATAAAAAAAATCAGTGCACCGCCAAGGTCTTTTTCAATAACGAGCATAAGCACAATAAAGGCTGAAGGTATCCCACCTGTAAAAACATTCTTAATGCTTCCATCTTTTCTGAAAACCGATGCAAGGTACAGTATCAGAAGCATTTTTGATATTTCCGATGGCTGGAAACCAAATCCGCCTATACTTATCCAGTTTTTTGAACCATAGACTTCTTCACCTGCAATAAATGTAAATGCAGTAAGGGCAAGTGCAATTATAATATAAAGATATTTGAATTTATACAGTTTAGGTAATGCCTTTATAGCTACAGGCATAAGCGATACAATAATAAGACCTGCTGCAAACCATACAAGCTGTTTTAAAGCAAGTGAATCGTCAAGCCTTTGAAGTAGTAATATGCCTGTTACCATAAGCATAAGAACGCAGTTTGAAATAATAGCTGTACGCTTATTATACATTTTATCCGTAACCAAAGAAAAGGCCGCTATGTAAAAACACATAGCTATGCCTATAACTATCGCCGGTACGCTACCTGAGTATCCGCCAAGCTGAAGTATTAAAAACCCCAATATATTGACCGATATTAGTATTATTCTTTGCACCAAAACAAAGCGGCCGGATTCTGTTTCCCTGTCTTTCCCAACAAAGTATTTTATACATTGCCAGAGGAACAGAATCATACCCGCTATAAATGCATATCTTGAAAATAATATAAAAATACGGAACATAAATTATTCAACTCCGCGGAAATAATGTCCCTTTGTTGCCCCTATATCGTTAAGGGCTTTGATAACGGATTTTACCTCATCGTAATAGGTCTCACCGCCGCCTGCAAGCTTGTTGAAGGCTCGCATTACGCTGTCTGTTTTCTTTGCATCTTCGACTGTAAAAATAAGTCTTATATAACCGCAGGGGTTATAAGCTATCTCATCATAGTGTTTAAGTATTGAAAGTGGTCTACCGTTTAATATATAGGCTGTGCAGTTATCACAGTCAGTAAAAACACGGAATTCCTCACCTTTTCGGTCTTTAAGCACATACTCGTCTTTGTGACCTTTTTTTGCGCAGAAAATATGGTCCTTTTTATTACCATCAAAGTTACCTACAGGGCACTGATGAGTTACCATAAGAGGCATATATCCATAGCCTATCGCTTCACAGTCTGAATCTGCTATCTGTTTGATCTCAGTAAGATTTAGCTCGGGAGAAAGGCATATCCTTAAAGCCCCCTCTTTTTTCCACGTATTGATAGATGCACTGTTAAAGGTATTCATATTGTAATCAACAACAAATACTTTATTTCCGATAAGCTCTTTTTGTCCTGCACTTCTTATAAGGAAACCATCGATCGATGAATTCTTAAGTGTATCTATAAATTCGCCGTATAACTCTTTTGTAAAGCTTCTGTAAATTCTGGGCAAAGCAACGAAAAATTTAATATTATTCTTATGGCAGGTATCAATACATTCCTTGTAGTTATCTATAAGCTCTTTATTAAGCTCAAAATATATAGCTTCAACATTCCTGTAGAATGATGCCGCAAGGAACTGTGAAAAAGTATTTACAGTTACTGTAAGTTTTTTATTTTTTGTGCTTTCTCCTGCTTTGAAACTTTTTTTATAAGATTTTACGTCCTTGTTTTTGTAGCTTGAAATAATGGCTTTTTCAAGTTTTTCAACAGCATTTCTTCTTAACTCATTAAGCACGCTTACGGGGATAAAGACACTGCCATTTAATCTTACAAAAACAGTTTCGGCATTAAAAGGGGTTCCTCCTGTTTTACTGAGCCTTTCTGCAATGCTTTCCATTGTTGCGGCTTTTCCTGTTGCCTCTTCCACAACAGGGCCTTCAACAAAAGCAAAATTACCGTCATTATCCCATACTTTAAGTGTCATGGGTTTGCCTACAAAAGCAGTAAAGTCCATAGAGATATCTTTAGTCCTTGTATTCTTTTCCCATGTTTTATTAAGAGCATCTCTTAATGCTTTATCGTTTGTTTTGTATACAGGGTCATTTTTGTTTATATCACCCGTAATGTTTACTGTTATATATTCCCCTGCCTTTGAAGGCTTTGAAATATTTGTTCCTACGTGGGGTTCTGTCCTTGTCCATATTTCTATACCGTCACCAGGAACAAAGGGCTCTCTCGTCCTTATAACAGCTTTACCGAGCTTTTTGTTATAACTGTCAACGAAGCCCGCCATAAGTCCCCATGTTTTAGGCCTTTCGGGACACATCATATCCATACCTGAATGTATATTGAAATATCCATTTGTAAAGCCGCCTCGGTTAAAGAGCTGTGTAAGTGCTTTTTTATCAGAATTATTCATTACATAATCTTCAGGTGAAGCAAGATAGCTGTCAATATGTTTTCTGTAAACAGATGTTGCACCTGCTACATACTCGGGATTTTTCATTCTGCCTTCTATTTTGAAAGAGTCGATACCTATCTTTATAAGTTCGGGTAGTATTTCAAGGGTTTCAATATCTTTAGGTGATAACAGATGACCTGCTGAAATTTTTGTGTATCCGTTATGGAGAGAAAATGGTAAGCGGCAGATCTGGGCACAGCGTCCCCTGTTTCCGCTTCTTCCGCCAAGCATACTGCTCATTATGCACTGGCCGGAATATGAAACACATAGTGCACCGTGAATAAATACCTCAAGCTCTATATCAACACCATTTTTTATTTCTTTTATTTCTTCAAGAGAAAGCTCACGGCTAAGTACAACTTTATCAAAGCCTTTTGATTTAAGGAATCTAACGTCCTCAATATTGTTGGCAGTAAGCTGTGTGCTTGCGTGGATAGAAAGTGTCGGATAATGTTCCTTTATAAGCATAGCGGCACCTATATCCTGAACGATAACGGCATCTGCGCCTGCTTCATATAAAAATTTTACAAAATCCATCATTGGCTTAAGCTCTTTTTCTTTGTAAAGAGTGTTTACTGTAACATAAACCTTAACGCCTCTTAAATGGCAGTAGTCAATTATATCTTCAAGCTCTGTGTTAGAAAAATTATCCGCAAGCTGTCTTGCACCAAACTGTTTTCCTCCAAGATAAACTGCATCAGCACCGTTATTTACTGCGGCATAAACGCTTTCCGGTGATCCTGCGGGTGATAATAATTCGGGTTTAAACATAGGATTCTCCTTTCGGGACTATAGTAAAAAATAGCAGTTTCCTGCTATTTTAAAGTCAATTATTTGTAGCCGTTTGAATTTTTAAAGCCATAGTTAGTCTTATGCACCTTACCTGTTGAATCAAGGGCATAAACATATTTATCAAGCTCGTGCTCTAAAGAAGATTTTTCATCCTCAACGATAGAAAGCTTGCGTTTAAGCTCTTCGAGTTCTGTGATAAGTTTATCTATCTGATCTTTAAGAGTGTTTGTTTCATCTTTGATAGACCTTATTTCCTCATCAGAAAGAACTCCGTTTCTGAAATCAGAAAACTCTTTTTTTACAACATCAAGCTCATCTTTAACCTTAAAAAGCTCATCTGCTATGTTAAGAGATGTAAGGAAATAAAGAGTAACGGGACTTAATGAGCCCTGGGCTCCGCTTTTTTTGAGTTCTTTCATTTTCTCATCAATATAAGCTGCTACTTTCTGGAGATATTCTTCAGATTCCGTTCCCATTATGCTGAAAGTTCTTCCGTCTATGGTGACCTGAACTTTATTTTTAAAAGCCAAAATAAGCACCGCCCTTTAATATTTTTGTTATTATTTATTATAACAATTAGTAAACATAAAGTAAACAAAAAGCCGACAATTATTTTGCCGGCTCATTTTTCTTTAGAATATCAAATACAATATCTCTGAATTTATCAGGGAATTTGTAGTAGCCTTCTTTTTCAGCAGTGGTTTGTATTTTATCATCTATTGTGCCATAGTTTTCATCTATATACATACTTATAACACAGCCATTTCCAAAATCCACAAATACAGAACAAAGTCCTTCCAGATATTCATCCTGAGGTATATGTGTATATCCGTTCGCATCAGTAACAGACTTTATTATGTTTTTTATTTCTTTTTTATCGGTTATTTTAACAGGATCATCCATAGTTCTACCGTAATATCCGTCAATATATATCTTTATTTCTTCTATATTATCCCAACTTACCCATCCATCATTGATATAAGCAATGGTATCAACAACACGGCTTTTTGATGTTGTATATAAAACAGAAATAATAGATAAAACAAAAATTACAACTGTGAAAAGCGTTGAAATTTTACGTTTTTTAGCCATAAAAACACCTCTTTCAAAAATTAAGGGACAGATATCTGTCCCTTAATAATATCATATATAGAAAAGAATGTCAGCATATGTAGGGAAAGGCCACATTTCCTTATCAACAAGAAGTTCGAGTTCATCGGCAGGCTTTCTTAATTCATTCATTATAGCAAATACAGTTCTGTTATAGTATTTTGCTCTTTCCACCATGTCATCAATATATTTAGCTTTATTAACAGCATCTTCAAGTTCATTGATCTTAAGATCCATATCTTTAAGATTAGCAGTGATTTTTTCAAGTAGATCCATCTGAACTGATGAATCAACACCGATATCTTTAAGAGATATGATCGATGCCGCAACTTTTCCCGCATATTTCATAACTGCAGGTTTGATCTGTTTTTTAGCCATATCAAGCATTGTTCTTGCTTCTATAT
>SVDG01000025.1 GCA_015057875.1 Lachnospiraceae bacterium
TCAATCCTTAACATGATCATCCCTTCAGGCGGTGGTAAATTCTCAGTTGAGGCTCCTATCTACATCCCTGTAGTTCAGGAACTTGGTGGAATCACAGATCCCGAAGACATCGGTCTTCTTATCAAGACTATGAATGCTGCTATGTGGGGCGATGCTACAACAAACCTTATCCAGCCTTTCTGGGCATTACCTTTATTAGCAATTGCTAACTTAGGTATCAGAGATATCATGGGTTACTGTGCTATCATCTGCTTCTACGCAATCATCATGATCGAGATCTTCTTATACGTATTAGTTTAATTAGAAACCGATACATTTTTGAAATTTGATTTACTTAGTAATACATAGAGGTATTAGTCAAAAAGTAGTCTGAATCGTTATTCCTGTTATTATAATCTGCTTTTTAGCAGTGAAGAGTGGTATCAAGCGCATGATACCACTCTTTTTTTATTTAAAACTATATCCGGAAAATAAAAAAGACATATCTGCGCAATGATATGTCTTTTTTATTTTTATTATTTTTTAACGTTTTGGTAATTATATAGTTAAAACTAACTATACAGGAAGGTGACGCGGTAATGACAACCCTTTTAAAGCCGGATAGCTTTAAAGTCGCTATTGGTAATATCAAAACCAACATCTTTGGAATGGCTTTTATAAATACAGTTACGAGGGACAATGTAATAAAGTCTGCAATTTTATCAGAAATTTTTTTAAATTCTTCAAAATTATTTAAAACACCTGTGGAAATAAACAGAAGGCTTAACACCATGAGGGGTGCTGTATATAACGCGGGAGTATGCAGGAAGGGCGATGCACTTTGCCTGACAGTCACGATAGAGACCCTTAAAAGCGTTACGGAAAACGAAGCAAGAAGCTTTCTTGATGATATTGTATTTAAACCTCTGGTGTGTGAAAAAGCTTTTGATTCAAAGGTATTCAATAAAGCGGCTGATACTGTAAGAAGAAGGATATTATCCTATAAGGATGATAAAAAAACCTATGCGGCACAAAGGTGCCTTGAAGAGATGTTTGACTTCAGTGGATACGGAGTTCCGGATTACGGTTATATTGAGGATATTGATAATGTGAATGAAGAGACTTTATACAGATATTATGAAGGGCTGATTTCTGCAAAAAATATAGATAAGGGCATAGTAGGTGAAAAGGTGAATGAAAAATCCCCTGTATGCAGAAAGCTTAAAGAGGTGACAGAAAACACAGGGGCGGTGCAGGGAAGGCTTTGTATGGGATTTAGTGCCGAAGGTTGTGATGAAATATCACTTTCTGTCCTTAATGAAATCATCGGAGGAAATGCCGGTTCAAAGCTTTTTAATGAGGTTAGGGAAAGGGAAAATCTTTGTTATTATGTAAATTCTGCTATGCACAGGTTTAAAAATATAATAATAGTTCAGGCCGGGATAGAGAAGGACGCAAGAGATAAAACAGAGGAGCTTATTGAAAAAGCAATAGAAAAGCTTAAAGATGATATAACTCAGGATGATGTGGATAAAGCAAAGGCTGCCGTTAAAAATATATATCTGCATAAGGCAGATGATCCTTACGGCAAGGTTGATGAAATGATAGACAAAGCTTTATATGGTAACGATCTAATAATAGATAACAGGATAAAAAGGCTTGATGGCATTGGTATGGGTGATGTTTTAGAGGCGCTGGACAGCCTCGTTCTTAAAACAAAATATTTTCTTGGATAAGGTGATAAGATGGAGTTTTTAAGTGAAGTTATGGATGAAAAGATATACTCGGGAAAAACAAAAAACGGACTTAAATATTATATAATACCTAAAAAAGATTTTAATTTTAAAACTGCCGCAATAGTTGTCAATTATGGCTCAAAGGATATATACGAAGGCTCGCCTGATGGAACTGCACATTTTATTGAGCATAAGCTTTTTGAGAACGAAGACGGAAACGCCTTTGACAATTTTGTGAAAAATAATGCCGAGGCAAATGCTTTTACTGATTTTAATAAAACGGTATACTATTTTTCAACAGCAGGAGATTTTTATAAAAGCCTTGAAGTACTTATGGGATTTGTATCAAGACCATATTTTGAAAGGGAAAGCGTTGAAAGGGAAAAGGATATAATAAAACAGGAAATAGCTATGTATGGGGATGACCCATACTGGAAAACGTATTTTGATTGTCTGGAAAATCTGTATCCCAAAAGCAGTCTTCGGGAAATAGCCGGAACGGCTGAAAGCGTTGAAAAAATAGATGCTGAAACTCTTTATAAATGCTATGACGCTTTTTACAGGACGGAGAATATTACACTTATATGCTGTGGCGATGTAGATAGGGAAGTGATACTTGATATTGCAGAAAAAACAGATTTTAAAACAGGCTGTGCGGATAAAGAGGGCACTGTTTTTAATAAAGAGGGGGGTACTGAAACTTTAAGGGATATGGGCCTTAGCGTGCCTGTTTTTACCCTTGGCATACCCCTTATATACAACGAAAGATGCAATACTTTATGGGCCAAATACCGTATAAAGGTATTGATGGATATTATTGCGGGAAATGCCTCAAGGGTGTATAATAACCTTTATAATTCCGGAGTTTTAAATGAGCCTTTGGGATCAAGCTATGTTTGCGGAGAGGGCTATGCCGCGATGGTTTTTACGGGTCAAGCCAAGGAATATGAAAAAGCGGCTTCTGTTATAAAGGAGTTTATGCTTGACCTTAAACAAAACGGTGTTAGCGAAAAGGATTTCGGAAATTGTCACCAAAAGGCTTGTGGAAGGTTTGTAAGAGGCTTTAACAGCGTGGATGCCGTTGTTATGGCACAGGCTGATATTTCCGACAAAGGCGATATAATAACGGCCTATGACGAAGTAAGCAAAATGACAAGATTTGAACTTGATATGATAATGAGGGAATATGTAGACTTGGAGGCGGCGGTTTTGTCTGGCGCTATATAAGTTAAGGAGGGGAAGGATTTGCCTGAGGTTTGGTTTCCCAATCTGGGGATAATGATAAATAAGCTTGACAATGTGGCGATAACGCTTTTTGGTGTGGACCTTTACTGGTATGGTATAATA
Source organism: Lachnospiraceae bacterium (assembly GCA_015057875.1). GTDB lineage: Bacteria > Bacillota > Clostridia > Lachnospirales > Anaerotignaceae > SIG274. Next base: position 3,063 of record SVDG01000025.1, read on the forward strand.
ATCGGCTGTGGTGTTGTATTGGGTTTTTTTCTGGCATATTTTACGGCAAAAAAGCTTGGATACAATGCAGATCTGATTATTGATTTTATAATTGTTGCTATAATCACCTGTGTTATAGGCGCAAGGCTTTATTATGTTATATTCTCGTGGGACCAGTATAAGGATGATCTCTGGAAGATATTTGCCATACGAGAGGGCGGCCTTGCTATATACGGTGCGGTAATTGCCGCAATAATAACTGCTATTATATTTACTAAATGCAAAAAGCTTAATTTCTGGGTGTTTACAGATATAGTTATACTTGGCTTGCCATTAGGTCAGGCTATAGGCAGATGGGGCAATTTTATAAACAAGGAAGCCTTCGGAGGCTTTACAGAAAGCCTTTTTGCTATGCGTTATATGAAAGATGCGGTAAGGGGCATACCCCAGGGAGTACTTGAAAATATAGTGAATGTAAGCGGTATAGAATATATACAGGTGCACCCGACCTTCCTTTACGAATCGCTATGGAACATAGCCCTTGTTATACTTATGCTTATAATGACAAAACGCAAAAAGTTTGACGGGCAGATCGTTGCAACCTACTTTTTAGGCTATGGCATAGGCAGATTCTGGATAGAGGGCTTAAGAACAGACCAGCTTATTATAGGAAGCACGGGTATTGCCGTATCTCAGGTGGTATCTATAGTTCTTATTGCCATAGGTATAGCTATATGTATTAAAAGATGGAATAAAGAAAAAGCGAATAAAATGGAGCTGGAATTATAAAAGCGGTGTCAGAAGACACCGCTTTTTAATATTTATATCATCTTTTCGATCCTATCCGCCAGCTCGCAGAACTGAGTTATGGAAAGAGCCTCGCCTCTTACCCTTGCATCAAGGCCCATACCCTCGAGAACTGATGCTATCTGTTCTTTGCTTATGGCAAGACCGCTCTGGTTGGCAATGCTGTTTACGAGGGTCTTTCTTCTCTGGCCGAAGGAACATTTAACGATTTTGAAGAAAAGCTTTTCGTTATTGGTCTTATATTTTTTCTCCTTAGTGGGAGTGAGTGTTATAACGGAGGAATCCACCTTGGGCTGGGGTATAAAACAGCCTGCGGAAACCGTAAAATCATAGTTTACATCACAATAATACTGAACGGCTATGGAAAGGGCGCCATAGTCTTTGGATTTTTCTGTTGCACTTATCCTCTCTGCGACCTCCTTCTGTATCATTACCGTAATGGACTCGATCTTATACTGCTTTTCAAGAAGCCCGAGTATGATGGGGGTAGTTATATAGTAGGGGAGGTTTGCAACTACCTTTATAGGCTTTCCGTCACATTCCTCGTTAATAAGGGCATCTATGTTTGTTTTAAGTATATCCTGATTTATCACCTTTATGTTTTCATAGTCACCTAAGGTATCTGCAAGGATAGGTATAAGTTTGTTATCTATCTCTACAGCTATGACTTTTTTGGAGTTTTCTGCAAGTACCTGTGTAAGGCTTCCTATACCGGGTCCTATCTCAAGCACGCAGTCATCTTTGCTTACGCCTGCACTTTCTGCAATGCCTGTAAGTATGTTGTAGTCTATAAGGAAGTTCTGGCCATATCCCTTTTTAAAATCAAATCCGTATTTTTTTATTATCTCCATTGTCCTTGAAGGAGATGAAATTCTTTCTGTCATATTTTTCACCCTATACCTATTGAAGCAAGTAATCCGTAAGAAAGTGTTGTTATTATAAGTCCTGCCATTATAACGCCTATGGTTATAATAACAAAAGACTTTTTGATATCCATATTTAAAAGACTGGCAATAAGCGCACCTGTCCATGCACCTGTGCCGGGAAGGGGAATGCCCACAAAAAGGAGAAGTCCCCAGTATGCATATTTCTGTATAGAGTCGCTTTTGCTCATAGCTTTGTTTTCAAGTTTATCAACTATACCTTTTAAAGGGGTTTTGCGAAGTATCCTGAAAATGAACTTTATAAAAAGCAGTATGAATGGTATAGGCAAAATGTTACCTATAAAAGCTATTATAAAGTTTGGCAAAAGCTCCATACCGAGAGCGTAGCCGCATATTATGCCGCCTCTCAGCTCAAGGATGGGCAGCATAGATACTATAAAAACTAGAACCTCGCGTGAAAAAAGAGCACCGAAGTTTTCTATCATAAAATTGACTATGGTTTCAGACACAAAATAACCTCCTGACTTTGCAATATATTATATGCTTCTGCCAATGCTGTCAATTGTTCTTTGAGTTCTTTATTCTTTCATCAAGCTCTGTAAGATATACCCATCTTTCTGTAAGCCTTTCGTATTCTGCCTCTGCCGCTTCCTTATCTGCAGTCAGCTGCTGAAGGAGTACGTAATCACTGCCGGCTGAGCCTATCTTTTTGTCAAGCTCTGCAATAAGCTCCTCGGCTTTTTCAAGGTCAGCATCTATGGTTTCAAACTCCTTTGTTTCGGCAAAGGTCATTTTAAGCTTAGGCTGTTTTTCGGGACGGGTAGTTATGGGTTTAACGGCTTCTGCAGCGGCATGTTTTTCTTCTTCCGTATGTTTTTCAGCATAGTCGGAATAATTGCCCTCATAGCGTTTTATCACCCCGCGGCCCTCAAAGGCGAATATCCTATCAACGGTTTTATCAAGGAAATATCTGTCATGTGATACGCATATAACAGCACCCTTAAAGGTTTCAAGATAGCTTTCCAGTACGGAAAGAGTGACTATATCAAGGTCGTTTGTGGGCTCGTCAAGTATAAGTATATTGGGTGCACCCATAAGCACATTAAGGAGCTTAAGACGCTGTTTTTCTCCACCTGAAAGCTTACCGATGTATGTCCACTGCATATCGGGTGTGAAAAGGAAGTATTCAAGCATTTTACTTGCACTTACCTTTCCGTCAACGGTGTCTATAAAATCAGCAGTTTCTCTTATAAAATCTATTACCCTTATACTGTCGTCGAGCTCCTCGCTCTCCTGTGAGAAATAGCCTATTTTGACTGTATCGCCTATAACAACACTTCCGCTATCCGGCTTTATTATGTCCATTATTATTTTAAGCAGTGTGCTTTTTCCGCAACCGTTGGGGCCGATTATACCAACCCTGTCATCACGGTGGAGGATATAGCTGAAATTATCTATAAGTTTGTTGTTGCTGTATGCCTTGGATATGTTTTCTATTTCTATTGTCTTTCTTCCCATACGGCTTCCGAGTGTGTTTATTTCAAGGTTAGAGGCCTTCTCGGGTGCAACAAGGGAGGATACTTCTTCAAACCTCTGCAGGCGGGCTTTCTGCTTTGTGCTTCTTGCCTGTGCTCCGCGGCGTACCCACTCAAGTTCTGTACGGAGGAAGTTCTGTCTTTTGCGCTCATTGGCAAAAAGTGTTTCCTCTCTCTGCTCTCTTAACTCAAGGAAGAGGGAATAGTTTGACTCATAGGTATATATACTCTGCCTGTCTATTTCAAATATCTTGTTTGTTACTCTTTCAAGGAAGTATCTGTCGTGAGTTATAAGAACAAGAGCTTTGTTATATTTCATAAGATATTTTTCAAGCCACAGAACAGTATCGTTATCTATATGGTTTGTAGGCTCGTCCATAATAAGAAGATCGGGTTTGCTGATAAGAGCCCCTGCCATGGCAACACGTTTTCTCTGTCCGCCTGAAAGAGTTGAAACATCTGCATCAAAGTTATTTATGCCAAGCTTTGTAAGTATTGTTTTGGCATCGGTTTCTATGCCCCATGCATTGGCACGCTCGATTTTTTCTGCAAGGAATGAGAGCCTGTCGGTATCTATGTTTTCTGTTCTGGAAGTAAGCTCTTCATATTCCTTTATTATGGTAAGCAGAGGGTCATCGCTGTTGAAAACCTGATTGATAACAGATTTACCCGCATCGAATTCGGGACTCTGGGGAAGGTAGCTTACCTTAAGGTTGCCAATAAGCTTTATCTCTCCACTGTCAGGCACTTCAAGACCGGCAAGCATCTTTAAAAGAGTGGATTTGCCTGTTCCGTTAACGCCGATAATACCTATCTTATCCGTTTCGTCTATTATAAAGGATACGTTTTTAAACAGAGGTTTATCCGTATATGCTTTTGTAAGGTTTTCGGCAGTTAAAATGTTCATAGCTTCTCCTCCGCAAATAGTTACTTAAAATATAGTAAATTTTTTTAGACGGCTTGTCAAATGTAAGAGTTATAATTTACGAATTTTTTAATATATTTCTATTAGTAGCGGAGGGAGGACGAGTAAAGTTATGGAAGATAAGAAAAATTTTATGTTTATTACCCGTGACAAAACCATAAGCGGAAGTGTTACGGACGAGACGGAAAGGCTTACGATTGTGCTCAATGGTATAGATGACGGGATATATGATATTTATTTATCGGGAATACATAAAGCAGAGGCGGATACAAGGGGAAGAGGAAGATTTGTAAAGAGGATAGATGAAATTTTCGGAGGAGATGTTGTCATAAAAAAAGACGGCGAGGAGATCGCGTGGATAAAAGAAGATATCAAAGAGGAAGAAATAACTGCTTATGAACTGGAAGAAGAAAAAGTGCAGGAGGAAGAAAAAAACGAAGAAATAAGAGAAGACTACAGCGTTTCTCCGGATATATCGGCTATAATAGCACGCTTCAGGGATCAGATGGCAAGGCTTGAGAATGAGTCTGTAATTGACAAAAAGGACATAGGTTATATTGAAGATGGTAAAAAAGAAAAGGAAGAAAAGCCGGAGGATAAATGGGAGATGATTTCCCCTGATGATTTATGGGGGCTTCCGATCAAGGACATAAGGCTTCCGTCCTCTCTGTTTTGTATTTACGGTCAGCTTAAATTCAGGCATCTTTATATGATGGAGATGAGCGATAGATACAGAGTGGCTGTTCCCGATATTTTTAAAAATGAAAATATGCAGTATGCATCGCGTAACGGATTTTATTGTATAAGCACCCTTGACGGCAGAGAGGTCAAGGAGGGAGAGGTCGGCTACTGGATGGCTGATATATTAAAAAACTGATTGAAAATAGGGGCTTAGGGTGTTATCATATTATTCGGTGAATTTATATTTTAAGGAGAATAGTATGAGGATCAGAAAAAAGCCTTGGGCTGAAAATGAGTTAAGCACAAATTCATATATAATACAGGAACCTGAAAGCATGAAGGGAAGATGGGCCGAATATTTTGACAACGACAACCCTGTTTTTATAGAAATAGGCTGTGGTAAGGGTAGATTTATATCTTTGACAGCGAAGGCAAATCCCGATTATAACTTCATAGGTATAGAAAGGGATAAGAGTGTTTCTGCTGTTGCGGTAAGGCACATTACAGAGGAGATAGATAACCTTTGCTTTATCTGTGCAGATGCGGGCAACCTTGAAAACTATTTTGAGCAAGGCGAGGTAAAAAGGATATACCTTAATTTCAGCGACCCTTGGCCCAGAAAGAAATGGGCTAAAAGAAGGCTTACATATAAGACTTTCCTTGCTGCATACAAAAAGGTTTTCGGCAAAAGCGGTGAGATACATATGAAAACCGATAACAGAGGGCTTTTTGAGTTTTCATTAAATGAATTCAGCAACGAAAACTGGAGATTAAGAAATATTTCACTTGACCTGCACAACAGTGATTATGAAGGAAATATCATGACTGAATATGAGGAAAAATTCTCTTCAGAAGGACTTCCCATATACAGACTTGAAGCATATTTCAACGACTGAGACCGAGGGGGAGCACCCCTTGGTTTTTTTAATTATTAAGAATTGATTACGAGGGTATAAATCCTATAATAGTTATGGTATAATGTTTACATAATATTTGTGAGGAGATGATAAATTGAGAAAAGTCATAAATAGGATAGTGATCACAGGTACTGCTATGCTGCTTTCTTTGAGCTTCACTGCAAATACCTTCGGATATACAAAGCTATATGAAAGCAGGGAAAGTTCAATTGTTGTAAAGGGTGTTACATACGATAAGGGAGAAATTTATACAACAGAGGGAATGGTGGATTACCATATACTTAAAATCGACCTTAAAAATGAGAACATAAAAATAAAACCTGTTGAATCAAAAACAGAGATCGCTCTTAAGGAAACTGTTGAAAGTCTTGTAAACTCGCACGGAGCAGTAGCGGGTGTAAACAGTGCTTATTTCGGCCTTGCGGGGGATCATTCTGCATCCTTCGGCCCTGTTATAGCAGATGGCGAGCTTATTTCAGTTGGAACTGATAAAAACAGGGATAAAAATGAATTTGCTGCGTTTTTTATTGATGAATACGGCGAAAGCTTTATGGACTACGCAAGGGTAGATCTTGAGTTTTTAAATGACGGAGAAAGTAACCTTAGCTTTGCGTCGATCAACAAAATAACGGAGATGATATACCCGATTTATTTTGATAAAAACGGTGGAGAAAATACAGAAGATATAGATAAAAGATTCCCGGGCCTTGTTAAAATTGTTGTTGATGGCGGAAAGATAGTTTATATCTCTGAAAAGGGCGAAACGGTTGATGTGCCTGAAGATGGTTATGTGATAATAATAAGTGCACAGACAGCAGACAGCGTTTTAGATAAGTTTGCGGTAGGGCAGGAGGCAGAGTTTAATATTATAAGCTCTGTTGATTTTGAAGGCATAAACTCAGCCATAAGCGGCGGCGGTATCATACTTGAAGATGGTGTTAAGCCTGCTGATATAGGCCAGAATGTTACTGATAGAAATCCCAGAACGCTTCTGGGTACGGATAAGGAAGGTAAAACCCTTGTGCTTATGTGCATAGACGGAAAAAGGGCGGCATCTTCATCGAGCATAGGCGCAACTCTTGACGAAGCGATCGAGCTTTTAAAAGCCGAAGGTGTTTATAACGCCATGAGCCTTGATGGCGGAGGGTCCACAACTATGGTTGCGGATTTTGGTGCTGACGGAAAGGCCGAGCTTTTAAATAAGCCTGCCACAGGAGCGCAGAGAAAGGTAACAACAGCTGCGGCTGTTTTTGATGAAAGCGAAACAGGGGATATACGAAGCCTTGTTATAGAAAAATCAAAGGAAAGAGGCTTTTACGGAAGCGAGGTAGTGCTCAGCGTTTATGGTCTTGATAAAAACCACCATAGGATAGAAGTGCCGCTTGAGGACGTTAAATTCGGTGCTGTCGGAGGAGATATAAAAGGTAACGTGCTTACAATAAAGACTGGAGATATTATACCCATTACTGCAAGCTACAAGGGTGCGGAAGGATCAACATCTGTTCAGGGTCTGAAGGTGTCTTATTTAAGCCCGTCAAAATCTACTGTTACACTTGAAAAGGGAGGAACAAGTGAGATTAGCTTTACCCTTACAAGTGCTGATGGATATTCCGAGCCTATAACAGGTGTAAAGCTTAAGAGCGATTTTGTTGATATAGACGGAAACAGGATAATCGGTGTAAAAGAGGGCGCGGGCTTTGTTGAATGCGAGCTTAACGGACTTAAAACCTATGTTAAAGTAGGCGTGGGTACATCTGAAGGAGCTGTTACATCCTTTGAAGGCTATACCAATTTAGGTTATTCTGCTTATCCCAAGGATATAGAGGGGATCGCATCTGCCTCAACTGCTGTTGTTTATGAAGGGGCAAACAGTGTTGCCATAAGCTATAACTTCAAAGAAAGCACAGCTACACAGGCCGCTTATCTTACATTCAATGACCCCATAAAAATAGAAGGTGAGCCCACAAAGCTTAAGCTTGCTATTTATGGTGATGGTTCAGGCAACTGGATAAGAGGAAAGATAAGGGATGCCAAGGACGAGGAATATGTTATTGATTTTACAAGGGATATGAGCTGGAAGGGCTGGCAGGATGCCGAAGCTTTGATACCGGCAGAGGTGGCTTATCCCATAACGTTTGAGATGGTTTATGTTGCGGCTTTAAGCAATTCAAACCTTGATACACAGGCTGTTTATTTTGATGATCTAAGGGCTGATGTAGGGGCAGAGATAACGGTTGAAACACCTTCTGATGTAAGGATAAATGACAACCTTATGAAGGATATACATTCAAAGACGGGCGGTTATTATATAACTTTAGGCGGAAATGTTGTGAGCAAAGAGGCCTACGAAAAAGCAGAGGGAACAACTCTTTACACCGATGCAAGGCTTGCGGCTTTCAATGCCCTTAATAAAACAACAGACCTTATTTATTATGCAGGCGGAACGGATATATCCAAAAAAGCAAATGCCGAAACAGTTGTTTACGGCGATGGCTATAAGGCATACGACAGACCCAATGTGACCATAATTGAGATGAGTGCCGCAAAGGGCTCCATAAAAAATACGGATGCAAAGCAGTGGATGAAATTCAGAGAGGATATAACCAAAGCCGGCAATAAAAACGTTATATTTGTTATGGATGTAACGCCATCGTATTTTGAGGATAAAACGGATATGGAAATGTTCCGTAAAGCCCTTAACGATATAAAGAACGAAGGCAGGAATGTTTTTGTTGTGTCAGCATCAGGCTATGGCTTCTGGACAAGTGCCATAGACGGTATAAGATACATAAATCTTCCCGATTTATGGTATGAAACGGGAACACTTAACCGAAACTATAAAGTACTACGCTTTGAGATCAAGGAAAACAGCATAAGCTATGATCTGGACAACGTCTTTTAAATATGACCCCGGAGAACTTCTCCGGGGCCTTTTAATAATAAAAAACACTACCAATTTATGTATAAAAGAGTTATAATATAAGTTTGTAAAACACTGTAAAAAGAGGAAAGAAAAAATGGCGGATAACAACGGAAAAACTGTAAAAACCGTAAGCTTTATGGTGCTTATAACCCTTATAGGCAAGCTCCTTGGTCTTGTAAGGGATCAGTATCTTGCGCTTAATTATTCCATCGGTATAAATGCTGTTGCCTTTATGACGGCAAGCAGGATACCGAGGTTGTTTTTTGATGCCGTTTTTGCATCTGCCATATCTGCAAGCTTTATCCCTGTTTTTAACGAATATCTTTCAAAAAAGGGTAAGGAGGAGGCTTTTAAGCTTGCAAACCGTTTTATAACCGTTATAGGAATACTTACGGTGGCGTTTACCGTTATAGGAACGATATTTGCACCTGAGGCAGTAAGACTTCTTGCAACGGGACTTGATGAGGAGACAGCAAGCCTTACTACCCAGCTTTTAAGATATATGTTCCCGTCTATCGTTTTTACGGGTATAGCCTTTTCGTTTGTTGGTATTCTCCAGTCAATGGATGAATTTACTATCCCTGCGGCTATGAGTGCCGTTTCAAACATAATAGTTATTGTTTATTATATTTTCTTTAACGATAAATACGGGGTTTACGGTCTTACTGCGGCATTTATGCTTGGCTGGTTTATGCAGGCGGCTATACAGTTACCTCCCCTTATTAAAAAAGGCTATGTGTTTAAGCCCAGCCTTAAAATAAGGGATGAGGGACTTAAAAAAATAGGTCTGCTTATGCTTCCTGTTATGGTAAGCACGTGGATACAGCCTATAAACTTTGCTGTAAGCACAAACTTTGCCTCGTGGCTTTATGAGGGCACGGGACAGGCTGTTGCCGTTATGGAATATGCAAATAACCTTTATACGATAATCGTAGGTGTAATAGTTCTTTCTATAGCAAATGTGATTTTCCCCAAGCTTTCCAGATTAAGCTCTGCAAAGGATGAGGATGGCTTTGCAGGAACTATAAACGGAACATTAAGGGCTATGGCCTTTATTATAATACCAATGATGGTTGGTCTTATGTGTATAAGTGATGAAACCGTAAGGCTTATATATATGAGAGGTGACTTTGGGCAGGAGGCGGCAGCTCTTACGGCTACAGCTCTCTTCTTCCTTTGTCCGGGTATGATAGGCTACGGATTACAGAATATTTTAAGCCGTGCGTATTTTGCCAATATGAGCGGTAAGCTTCCGCTTATATCGGGTGCGGTCTCCATAGTGACAAATATCGTTTTATGTGCAGCACTTAAAGACAGTATGGGTGTTGGCGGGCTTGCCCTTGCATCGGCTATGGCATCTACGATTTCAGCAGTAATACTTTTTGTGCCTATGTACAGAAAAAACAAGGCCATAATAGATAAGGGCTTTGCTGTTGATATTGCTAAAATAGCAGTAAGTGCTGTTGTGATGGCTGTGGTGGTTATGGCTGTTAAGGGGTTGGTTTCAGGCTTTGCCGGAACAGGCTTTATGGCAAGTGTTTTAGTTGCAGGCTTAGCTGTAGCAACAGGTGTTGCAGTTTATGGTGTGCTTGTTGTTATATTGAAGGTCGATGAAGCCCGTATAGCCTTAGGCTATGTTAAAAAGGGCAGAAAATAGGTGATAGTATATGTTTGAGATAATAGAAAACAGCAGAGTGCTTAACTTCCTGTGGAAGGCTGTGGCTAAAATAAGCAATGCCTTTTTATCAAGTGCTATAGTAAGTACATTTTTAAGCCCCTCTGACAACAGCGGTACAGTTACGGGAAGTATATTCTATAAGGTCTATGATCTTATAAGACTCCTTTGTGTAAAAGTTTTTGAAAGCCTTAAAATAAACAGGCTCCTTAAAGGAAGTATATTTAAAATGCCTTATATATGGTGCTTTTTAACTATACTTATTGCACCCTTTGCACCTACTATGGTGGTGCTTACGGCGGCAATGGCATCCTTCGGATCGCTCTTTTTAAAGCTTGCCTGCGATAAAACAAAAAACCTTAAATATTTTGCACTTAATAAATATGTTTATATGTATGCGGCTATTTATATGCTGGCGGCAATGGTAAGTGTTGCAAGGGGTGCAAGCTTTAAAATAGGTCTTATAACGGCGGCTTTTGTGCTTTTTTATATAGTTGTTGTAAATGCTATCGAAACAAGAAGACAGCTTGATGCACTGGTGTTTTTTATGCTCAGTGCGGGAGTCCTTGTTGCTTTATACGGATTTTATCAGTTCCTTTTCCCCGGTAAGTTCGGTGGTGTATGGGTCGATACGGATATGTTCTCAGATATAGCCTTCAGGGTATATTCTACCTTCGGAAACCCTAACGTGCTTGGTGAGTATTTCCTGCTTATAATACCTATTGGTGTTGCCTATTTCTTTAATAGCAAAAAGCCTTTGCTTAAACTTATATACTTTGGCGCAGTGTCTGTGATGATGCTTTGCCTTGTGCTTACTTATTCAAGAGGCTGCTGGCTTGGCATTATGGCGGCGGCAGGTGTTTTCCTGGTGCTCCTTGATAAGAGGTTTATAATCCTTGGTATACTGGCGCTTTGTGCTATGCCTTTTGTTCTTCCTGATACCATAATAAACAGGTTTATGAGCATAGGTAATATGGCGGATTCTTCTACGTCTTATCGTGTAAGCATATGGCTTGGAACTATAGCTATGCTTAAGGATTACTGGTTAAGCGGGATCGGGCCGGGAGAAGCGGCTTATAACAGAGTATATCCTTCATACGGATATAACGGAGTGAGTGCACCTCATTCACATAACTTATTTTTACAGATAACCTGCGATACGGGTATAAGCGGACTTTTCGTATTCTGCTTTATGATACTGCGTTATTTCAGGGACAGCTTGTCTGCTGTTTTAAATGCAAAAAACAAAGAAAACAAAATACTTGCCATAGGTGCTGTAAGCTCGATTACAGGTTTTATGGTGCAGAGTATGTTTGACTATACATTTTATAACTACAGGGTGATGATACTTTTCTGGATAGTTTTAGGCATAGGTGTTATCTTCTCCAACGTTGACTCTCTTAAGGAGGACAGAAAATTATGATAAAGGTGCTTAATATAATAAGTGACAGCAATATAGGCGGTGCGGGCAGATGTGTGCTTAACTTCCTTAAGTACTACGACAGAAAGAAATTCGGTATAATGGTCGTTATGCCCAAAGGAAGTCTTCTTAAACCGGAGGTCGAAAAGCTTGGCGTTAAAGTCATAGAGGTAGATGGCATCGCTGATAAGTCTATGGATATAAAGGCTATAGGCAAGATAAATAAAATAATCAAAAAGACAAACCCTGATGTTATCCATACCCACGGAACCGTTACGGGCAGGATATGTGCAAGGATGTGCGGAAAAAAGGTTATTTATACGAGACATTCGGTTTTCCCCGTAAGCGAGAGGATAAAAAAGGGAGTAGGCCGATTTGTTAATAAGACCCTTAACGAATATCTTGCAGATGACATAATTGCTGTAGCAGAGGCTGCAAAGGAAAACCTTACAGACGGCGGGATCGCCCCTGAAAGAATAAAGGTGATACTTAACGGTGTTGAAGCGGTTAAGCCTAAAGATGAGGCAGTTAAGGCTGAAGTAAGGGAGCTTTACGGTATTGAAGAAGGCGATTTTGTTATGGGTATCATGGCCAGACTTGAAAAGGTAAAGGGACATGAATACGTTATAGATGTTGCCGAAAAGCTTAAGGCAAAAGGCGCAAAATTTAAAATACTCATAATCGGCGTAGGTAACGAAGAGGAGAACCTTAAAAACCTTGCAGAAAGTAAGGAGCTTGGCGATGTTGTTAAGTTTACAGGCTTTATAACAGATATAAGCCGAATGTTAAGTGTAATGGACCTTCAGCTTAATGCATCATACGGAACAGAGGCAACAAGCCTTGCGCTGCTTGAGGGTATGAGCCTTGGCATACCTGCTGTTGTAAGTGACTACGGCGGAAACCCCGGAGTTATCTTCCCAGGAGAAAACGGATATCTTTTTAAAACAAAGGATAGCGAGGATATGCTTAATAAGGTCGAAAGCCTTATGAATGATAAGGAAGCCTACGAAAGCATGAAGAAAAAATGTGTTGAGATATTTGAAAAGAAATTTACAGCAGAGATATATTCACGCAACATAGAAGCGGTATATGAAGATGTTTATAACAGGAGGTAAGACCATGGCCAACAAAAAATTTAAAATAAACGTTTTTGATGCAGTGGTGGTTGCAGTCGTTATCATTGTGATTATTGCCGCTTACGCATTTATGAACAGAGGCGGAGATACGGTAGTTGCTACCAAAAAGTTAAGATATAAAATTGAGATAACAGAAAAACCTGTTGGCTTCTCTGAACTTATAGAGGTTGGCGACAGGATAACAGACAATATCAAAAACTACCACATGGGTACAGTCGTTGCTATCGAAACTGAGCCCTATAAGGATATTTTTGAGGATTATGAAAACGGAAGATATGCAGAGGGTGAAACGACTGAGCTTGAAACGGTGGTACTTACCCTTGAAGCTGACGTTACGGAAACAGAAAGCTCTCTTATAGTCGGCGGAAACTATGTTGTTAAAGCTGGCAAGGAAATAGCTGTTAAGGGCGAGGGCTATGCAGGCACAGGCCATGTTATAAGTATTGAAAGATAAGGAGGGATAACGATATGAAGCTTATTGATAAAAAAGGAAAGCTTTTTGGCGTGATAAATGCCATAGATGCGGTCATAGCGCTTATTATTATCGTTATCGCTGCGGGTGCCGTTTATAAATTTGCTTTTATGGATAAAACGAGCACAGTAACACCTATGGAGCCTGTAAGCTATACGGTAGAGGTTAAAAAGGTAAGAGGTTTCATTATGGATAACGTCAAAGAGGGAGATCTTCTTTTTGACACAGCAAGCGGAAGTGCCATAGGAAAGATAACAAATATAGATTACGAAGCGGCAAAGGAGCCTATGGGTCTTCTTGACGGAACAATGGTAATGGCAGAGGTCGAAAACAGATTCGATGTATTATTTACTGTAGAGGCAGAGGCATCAACAAGCGGAGATGTTTATTATATAAACCGAAGCTATGAGGTGGTCGTTGGCTCAACAAGGGAATTTGCTACTAAATACAGTCAGTTTGAGGGTAAGGTAAGAGAGATACTTCCCTGATAAAGAGGATATATTATGGAAAAGAAATATACGATCTTAATGGCCCTTATGGGGCTTGAAATAGGTGGAGCGGAAACACACGTTGTTGAGCTTTCAAAGGAGCTGCATAAGCAGGGACACAGGATAGTTGTGGCTTCAAATGGCGGTGTTTATGTTAAAGAGCTTACAGACCTTGGAATAAAGCATTATTCCGTTCCCCTTAACAAAAGAAAAATTTTCAAAATGATTGAATCCTATTTTATGCTCAGGGATATCATTAAAAAAGAAAACATAGAGATAGTACATTCTCATGCGAGAATACCCGGATTTATCTGTGGTTTTCTCCACAGGACTATGAAATTTACGTTTGTTACAACAGCCCATTGGGTATTTTATACGGGTATGGGCCTTAAATACCTCACTAACTGGGGACAGAAGGTAGTTGCTGTAAGTGAGGATATAAAGGAATATCTTATAGATAACTATAAGGTTGATAACAATGATATTTTTGTTACCATAAACGGTATAGATACGGATAAATTCTCACCTGATACGGAAAGTTCAAGGGTCAAGGAAGAGTTTAACATAACAGATGAGCGTACTATAGTTTATGTAAGCCGTATGGATGAAGACAGAGCACTTGTTGCAAGACAGCTTATAGAGATAGCACCGAGGCTTGATAAGAGATAGATGACCTCAAGCTT
>SVDG01000026.1 GCA_015057875.1 Lachnospiraceae bacterium
CGCTTACAAATGGGCTGTTGAAGAAACCACAGGCGAAAAGGTTGATATGGCTGTTACTGCCGCAGGTGTTATAAGAGAAAGCCTGCCTATAGGTGATGTTACAGTATCAGATGTATTTAATGCAGCATCTCTTGGTGTAGGAACAGAGGGCGAGCTTATAAAGGTTTACCTCACAGGCAAAGACCTTAAAAATGCCCTTGAGGTAGATGCATCGGTACAGCCTATTATGGATAATGCACAGCTTTTCTGTTCAGGCGTTGAGTATTCTTTTAACACAAACCGTATGATCTTCAACAAAGTAGACTATGCTATGTTAAGAAATAATGACGGTACCCTTGAGGAAATAGAAGATGACAAGCTTTATAGTGTTGTAACAGGTATGTATGTGGGGCAGATGCTTGGCGCAGTTAAGGAGAAGTCATTTGGTCTTCTTGAGATAGTGCCGAGAGATAGAGATGGAAACCCTATTGAGGCTTATAAGCTTGTAAACTTTGTTATAAAAGATAAAAATGGCAACACTGTTAAAGAATGGTATGCAATAGCTTCCCACCTTAAAGATATGGGTGGGAAGATGGATGAGAAGTATGAGCAGACAGACGGAAGGAAGGTAGTTTATTCAAGCATGAATCCTGTTAAGCTCATTAAAAATGCCAATAAATTTACATTTGCCGTTATAGCGGTAGGCTTGGTTATCGGACTTGCTATTGCGGTTTTAATTATGTTTATAAAAAGAAGAAAAAAACGTAAAATTAAATAATTTATCTTATATCTCCCTTGTTTTTCAAGGGGGATTTTTATTTTACTGCGGGAACATATATATGAGGGGAGGAATAGTATAAAAAAGAAAAATAAAAAGGAGTTAAAGCATGAAACAGATGTATGACGATTATTATAAGCGTTATCCAAACGGAAGATGCGGATTCGATGTAAAAAAAGAAACAAAACCTATGCCTCAGTTTGATACAAGCTGTAGAGATTGTGTTTATGCTCAGGCTTATGTGCCTGACCACAAGGCCTGCCAGCTTTTTTCGGGAGAAGATGCACTTAAAAATGGAACAGCCTTCCCTGAACTTGCAATGCCTTATACCAAAGGCAGGAATTTAAAACATTTTGGCGGGGAGGAAAGAGCATGAATAAAGATGAACTTTTAAAAGAGCTTATGCAACTTGATTTTATGGCAGTGGATCTTGCGTTATATCTAAACACTCACCCCGATGATACAGATGGTATCGAACAGTACAACAAAATAATAAGAGCAGCCGATGTTGTGCGTGAAAAATATGAAAACATGTATGGGCCTTTATGCTCCTTCCGTTCCATGAGCGGAAAGGACAGATTCGATTGGACGGACGAACCTTGGCCTTGGCAGAAAGAATTTAACTGAGAAAGGGGTAATAAAAAGTGTGGATATATGAAAAAAAGCTTGAGTTTCCTATAGATATAAGAAAATCAGATGCAAAGATGGCTAAAGTAATAATCGAACAGTACGGCGGCGGTGACGGAGAACTTGGTGCGGCGTTAAGGTATCTTAGCCAGAAATTTGCCGCAGTTACACCGGAGGCAAAAGCAACACTTAACGACATCGGTACAGAGGAGCTTGCCCATCTTGAAATGATAGGTACTATGGTCCATCAGCTTACAAGAGGACTTAGTGACAAAGAAATAAAAGAAGCAGGGCTTGATCCTTATTATGTTGCCCATGGACTTGGTGTTTATCCTTGTGCTGCTAACGGAACACCATTTACTGCAGCATTTATCCAGTCGAAGGGAGATCCGGTAACAGACCTTTACGAAAACCTTGCTGCGGAACAGAAGGCCAGAAGCACATATGAATATCTTTTGGATATGACGGACGATCCTGATGTAATAAAGCCTCTTGCATTTTTAAGGGAAAGGGAAATAGTCCATTTCCAGCGTTTCGGTGAGGCACTTGATAACACCCGTGATCACCTTGCAGCAAACCATTATTTCTTTATGCCACAGGATATGTGCCGAGGAAAATAAGTTGTTATAAAAATAAACAGGTGCAGACAATTGGTAGTCTGTACCTGTTTATGATTATGAGAAGTTATCTTTGTCTACCTCGATATAGAGGTTACGCCTTTCAACAAAGCGTTTGGCTACATCTTCGTTCCAGTCCTCTTTTTTTACTATAAGTGCAGGGTCATTTTCAGCAGCGGCCTTTATTAGTTCATTAACGCCATTTAGCCTGTTCCACATAGCATCAAGGTTTTCTCCGTCCAAGAGGTCGCCAAGATAGTATTTAAGGTCTTCCTTTGTCATTTCTCTTAAAATATGTACTAACTCTTCATCAAGTGCAGGGATAGAAAACTTTCCTTTCATGTGGATAGGGGGAAGGTGAGAGTTTTTAAATCTCAGGTCCTCAAATTTTATATTGCCAAAGGAAAGGTCATGGTCTATGGCCTGAACGCTTTTTATTACTATCCTGTCTTCAAATTCTTCTGATGTTACAAAACGGTTGCTGTAGTGGCGGTCTATCTGTCCACATACTGTATCAAGCAGCTGAAGGGAAGAAAACTGTCTTATGGCTTCGGGAGTATAAACAAGCCTTTTGCCGGTCGCTTGCGAATGCTTAAGTATCGCTCCGTGTTCAGTACCTACAGCGTTTGCCATAACTATACCTTTTTGTTTTTGTTCTCCGCCGCGGTGTACAGTAGCCATGTTTGAGCTTGCAACAAGTGAGGGATTTTTTGTTATGGCTGCCATACGTGTTGTGAGTACGTTTCGTTTTGAAAGGGATTCGCCCATAGAAATTTTGGCATATTCGCAGGCATCCATCCTGTTTCCCCAAAGCTCGTATTTGGGTAATATATCTTTTAAAACATTGATAAATCTTATATCACCAAGATCAAAAGGAAGCTTTATGTGCTGTTCAGAAAGGGTCTCTTTTATCATATCAGCAGCTTCCATAAGCTTTTCGTTTGTGGTTGCTTCCTTTAATTTTTTTAAAGCGGGAGGGTTCCAGCTTGCTATGATATCTAGCACTGAGCCGTCTCTTCCGTGCTTGATGGTAAGGGCTTTCATGTGTCTATAGATATTGATGTTTTTGTCGTTTTTATGTTCCTCCAGTATATGTTTGTCATACTCATTTTCAGGCAGGTCAAGCTTTTCTTCAGCTTTAAAGTAGAACTTTTTCTTTCCGCTCGTTATTATTTTAAGCTCGCTCGTAGCGGCTCCGCCTGTTTCTACTTTCTTCATATTGTCAAGGTCAAAATCGCTGCCGCGGATGTTTCCGAGTATATTTCCCCATACTATTTCTTCCTTGATACTTGATATCTCGCTATAAAGCTCTTCCGCTTTTTGTCTGAACTGTTCAGCCTCCTGCTTTGCCATGCTTAAAGTTCCTTTGATAAGGTGCAGTATAGCCTTGCCTGAAGCTGTTATAGGCCTTTTGTGTTTTATTATATATTGCTCACAGGATGATATGAGCTCGCTGTAGGTGTTTTCAAAGCCTTTAAGCTCTGCTTCAAATATCCTTCTTTCTTTGGATATTGAAAAGTTCATAGCCTTTGTTATGACTTCCTGACAGCGCTTTACGTCAGCAAGCTCTTTTGAATCCTTGTAGGTAACACCGGCTAAGGTGAATTTTGCGTTTTCAAGCTCGTTGGTACGCTCTATCTGCCTTTGCATGGCAGATGCATATATGGTCTCCATCTGCTGTCCGAATCCGGTCTTAAATCCTTCCAGTTTATTTTTTTCTACATAAAGATTTTTTTTCATCTCATGCATATTATCACTCACTTTGTTTTTGTTTTCAGCATATCACATTGATCTTTTTAATTCAACCTATCCGATTTTTTATATCCATATTACAATAATTTTAATAAAACCTATCCCTCATTAATAAACTGATAGTTGAGAGGGGGATAAAGTTGAATAGATCAAGTTTGGTAAAAAGGATATCTTCTTTAATGCTGTGTCTTATCCTATCTTCTGTGATACTTTCAGCGGATAAGGATAGTGCTGTTTTAAAGTTTATTATAGATGATACTCTTCCACCTGTTATTTTTGCAGATGTGCCTGTGTATAAAGAAGCAATCATAGAAAAAGAAGAGCATGAAATGTTTGAGTACATACTTTTTGACGATACTGTGACAGATGAGTATGCAAAGGAAAATTATTATATAGTAAGCGACCGCACAGGTTTTAAAGATGGAGATATAGATATAAATGCATTTAACAGCATGGACTTAACCATAAATAAAGATGCCAAAGGCCCGCAGGTACTTATATTCCATACCCATTCATCAGAGATGTTTGCGGACAGCGACATTTCTAAAGGGCTTTCCGAAGGAATATGGGGAGTAGGAGAGGAACTTAAAAATATACTTGAAAAAGAATATGGGCTTAAGGTATACCACGATACAGGACAATATGATGTTGTTGATGGCAAAATGAGTACCCTTGGTTCATATGAAAGGATGGAGCCGGAGGTAAAAAAGATACTTGAAAAGTATTCGACAATAGAGCTTGTTATAGATCTGCATAGGGACGGCTTACCTGAAGGGAGCGATAAACTCATTACGGAAATAAATGGAGAACAATGTGCAAGAATAATGTTGTTTAATGGCCTTACAAGGCTTAATGAAGATGGAGAACTTACTGATCTTGATGAGCTTAAAAACCCTTATATAAAAGAAAATCTTGCCTTAAGCTACAGGGTATACCAGAATTCTGAAAAAAGATTTCCCGGGCTAATGAGAAAAATGTATATGGAGGCCTATCGTTATAGTCTTCATATGAGACCTAAATCAATGCTGGTTGAAGTAGGTGCTCAGAACAACTTAAAGCAGGAGGCAAAAAACTCTATGAAATATCTTGCAGCCGCTATTGCGGATACGGTGCTTTGCGAATAAAAGGCGGTCTTTATGAAATACTATCAGTATGATAGCGAGATTTTTTATTTACGGAATTATAGGTTGGTGTATGGAGATAATATGGACAAGCATCTTAAGCGGTAAAAAAACGCTTAAGGGAACAACGAGCCTGTGGATGTTTCCTGTTTATGGATCAGTAGTTCTTATGGAGCCCATTTTTGTACTTTTTGGCGGATGGCCCGTTTTCATAAGAGGTACGGTATATATGCTTTGCATTTTTGTAGCAGAATATGTGACAGGCCTTTCCTTTAATGCCGCTGGGGTATGCCCATGGGACTACAGCCATGCAAAGCTTAATATACAGGGAGTTATTCGTCTTGACTATGCGCCGCTTTGGTTTGGTGCAGGGCTTTTTTATGAATGGGTGTTTGGTTTAATATCTACAATTTTATGACACTGCACAGGCGGTGTCATTTTTATTTATTAGACTTATATATTTTTTTGGCGTATAATATTATATAATTCATTTTTTCGTAAAAAGGAGGGCTTGATTTGAGCGCAGGAACTAAACCCGGTGGAAGCAATCGTAATGATCAGAACGATACAAGGACTTTGATGTGGTTCCTTATTTTATCAATTATAGTAACATCTCTTATAAATATGTTTATGTCAACTGTTTCAGATAACAGGATAACACATATAAAATATAGCGAATTTGTTCAGATGGTGGAGGAAGGAACTGTTGAAAGCGTTGAGATAGCTGATGACAGGATAACCATAACCGAAAAAGAGGACCCCAACGATACTCAGGTATCATTTTTTAAGGTCAAAAATGTTTATTACACGGGAAAACTTGACGACCCCAGGCTTTATACAATGCTTAATGACGCAGGTGTAGCATACGATAAGCCTGTCGAAGATTCATCACCTGTTGTTGATTTTATAACAAGCTGGATACTTCCTGCCCTTGTTATTTATTTTATGGCAACCCTTCTTTTACGCAATCTCTTTAAAAAGATGCCGGGCGGAAACGGTGCCATGAACTTTGGAAAAAACAATGCCAAGATATACGCCCAGAAGGAAACGGGCATAACATTTGCTGACGTTGCCGGGCAGGAGGAGGCAAAGGAAAGCCTTCAGGAGATAGTTGATTTTCTCCATAACCCTTCAAAATATGCCAAGGTAGGTGCTAAGCTTCCCAGCGGTGCCCTTCTTGTAGGCCCACCCGGAACTGGAAAGACCCTCCTTGCAAAAGCCGTTGCAGGTGAGGCAAAGGTGCCTTTTTACTCGCTTTCCGGCTCGGACTTTGTTGAAATGTTCGTTGGTGTTGGTGCATCAAGGGTAAGAGACCTTTTTAAACAGGCAGAGGAAAATGCACCTTGTATTGTCTTCATTGATGAGATAGATGCTATCGGTAAAAGCCGTGATAATGTAATGGGTGGAAGCAATGATGAAAGAGAGCAGACATTAAATCAGCTTCTTGCGGAGATGGACGGCTTTGATGCGTCCAAGGGTGTTGTTATCCTTGGTGCAACAAATAGGCCTGAAGTGCTTGATAAAGCCCTTTTAAGACCCGGACGCTTTGACAGAAGGATAGTAGTTGAAAAGCCTGACCTTGCAGGACGTGAGGCTATACTTAATGTACACGCTAAACACGTTAGAATGGACGAGCTTGTGGATATAAGACAGGTTGCCCTTGCAACAGCAGGCAGTGCCGGAGCAGACCTTGCAAATATCGTCAATGAAGCGGCTTTAAGAGCAGTGCGTCTTGGCAGAGATAAGGTCATACAGGAAGACCTTATGGAAGCTGTTGAGGTGATTATTGCGGGCAAGGAAAAGAAAGACCGCATAATGAATGCAAAGGAAAGGATGATCGTGGCTTATCACGAGGTAGGTCATGCCCTTGCGGCTGCAAAGCTTAAAGATTCACAGCCTGTACAGAAAATAACTATAGTTCCCCGTACTATGGGTGCTTTAGGATACACAATGCAGATGCCTGAGGAAGAAAAATACCTTATGAGCAAGGAAGAAATAGAAAGCCAGATCATTACTCTCCTTTCAGGTCGTGCGGCTGAAGAAGTCAAATTCGGAAGCATAACAACAGGTGCTTCAAATGATATTGAAAGAGCAACGGCTATGGCTAGAAGTATGATAACTCAGTACGGTATGAGCAAAAAGTTCGGTATGATCGGGCTTGAAAGCATACAGAACCGTTACCTTGACGGAAGGGCTGTACTCAACTGTTCAGATGCAACAGCGGCAGAAATAGATAAAGAAGTTATGGCTGTGCTTGATGAGGCTTACAAAAAGGCCGTAGAAATAATAAATAACAACATAGGTTCACTTGATGCTATAGCGGCTTTCCTCCTTGAGAAAGAAACTATAACAGGCACAGAATTTATGGATATTCTGGAGGGAAGATACATTGAAGCTAAATAAAGATATACTTCTTTTTGACCTTGACGGAACTATAACTGATTCTGGAGAGGGAATAATAAACTGTATAAAATACAGTGCAGAGGTTTTAGGGCTGAAAGAACCTGATTGCGATTATTCTGTGTTTGTGGGTCCTCCCCTTTATGATACATATACAGAGCATTTTGGCTGTGACCACGAGCTTGCATGGAAAGCTATAAAGGCCTATCGGGAGAGATTTGACGATATAGGATGGAAAGAAAACCTTGTTTATGACGGGGTTGAGGATATGCTTAAAAACCTTAAGGAAAAAGGTAAAATACTCCTTGTTGCAACTTCAAAGCCCGAAAAGGCAGCAAGACGTATACTTGAATATTTCGGTCTTGCAGAATATTTTGATTTCATAGGCGGAGCGGACTATGAGGGAAAGCTTGCCACAAAGGCAGATGTTATAAACTACGTCTTTAAAACAATGAATGTTACTGATAAATCAAAGGCTATAATGATAGGTGACCGCTACCACGATGTGGACGGTGCCAAGGAGATAGGTATCGAGTGCATCGGTATAACCTACGGCTACGGAGACCGTGCTGAGCTTGAAGGTGCAGGGGCAGAATACGTATTTGATACAGCTATGGAAGTGGCAGAAGCATTTTAAAGGGGGATAAGTATGAACATATTGGTATTATTCGGCAGTCCCAGAAAAGACGGAAACACATGGCAGATAACAGAGCCGTTTATCAAAGAAGCAGAGGCTTTGGGTGCAGATGTAAGGACACATTTCCTTTATGATAAAAATATAATCGGCTGTACTTCATGCCGAGGCTGCCAGGAAAACTGGGATGAGCCTGCTTGTGTTATAAAGGACGATATGACAGAGGTTTTTGATGATGCTGTCTGGGCTGATATGATAGTGCTTTCAACACCTATTTATTCATGGTTCTGTACAGCACCTATGAAGGCTGTGCTTGACAGGCTTATGTATGGAATGAACAAGTTTTATGGTGAGAACAAAGGGCCTACTTTATTTAAAGGCAAATCAATGGCTATAATCACTACCTGTGGATACAAGCCTGAAAAGGGTGCCGATGTTTTTGAAGAAGCAATAAAACGCTACTGCAAACATGTAACAGCCGAGTATAAAGGTATGTTTGCGGAGAGGTTTTTAGGCTATAAAACTGTGTTTATGACAGAAGAAAAAGAGCTTCATGCAAAGGAATTTGCAAGAGTGCTGATAAAAGGATAATGTAAAAATCTCCCCTCATTATATGAAGGGAGATTTTGTTATATAGTTTGTATTTTCTTTCCTGTTTTTTCAGTTATAAATTTTCTGAATCCTTCGTTTGTTCCATAGGTCATGCCGTTTTTATCATATAGCTGTGCGTGGTTTTTGTTAAAAACGAACACAAAGTATTCATCGGTTTCAGCTATCTCATCTATGTTGCTGTAATAGAATTCTGTTTTACCGGCATTGGTCTCGGAAATATAAACATCTTCTTTAAATGTTGTAACGGACTTTTCTGTGCCCGGAAGCATTCTTTTTTTAGCAATTGAGCCGTTAAGTTTATCTTCAAATATAAGTGCCAGCACCATAATGATGATAACCGCCCAGGTAACAACAAAATTTATCGTTAAAACAAACTCCTCATTTTTACCCGGAAGTGAAAGAAGTATTGCACAAATAATGACTAAAATGCCCAATATATGAGAACGTCTGCTTTTTTTCTTCCTTGTGGTTTTTCTTAATGCTTTAGCCATAACGGATAATCCTTTTGTATCATAGAGTGTTTCAAAAATAAATTCCATAATTATCCCTCCTGTTCGAAGTTTAGCACCTGTGTTTTTATTTTACCATTTTATACAAGGCTTTTCAACGAGAGGTGGAGTTCGACAATGATAATTCACTTGTCGTGTTGTGTAAATGATAATAGTTATCCGTTGACAGATGAGCATAAATATAGTAATATTTATATATAAGTATTTTCCGAGCTGTGAGCAGTTTACTCCTTGCGGCAAGGTGTTTGATATTACTGACATCAAAACTTTTTTTGAGATGGAAGGAAGCGTTAGTTTTTAAGGTATAACTGCACCCTTTCGGGTGCTTTTTTATTATAAAAAGGAGGATGGATATGGAAACAAGAGCGGCAGTTATAGGTATAATCGTTGAAGATATGACATCAGTAGGCCAGCTTAATAATGTGCTCCATGATTATGCAGACTATATAATCGGAAGAATGGGTATACCTTATCGTGAAAAAAATATTTCTATAATCAGCATTGCAATAGATGCACCTCAGGACGTTATAAATGCTTTATCGGGTAAGATAGGAAGAATAAAAGGCGTAAGTGCGAAGACAGCTTATTCAAACATAGGCGGTAGCAAATGATGAAAGATGTTAGGCTTTTGACCGATAGAATAATATCAGGGTATATACCTGACGGGGAAGAGCTTGAATTTATCCTCAATGTGCCGGATGAGGATGTGACATATCTTACCCGAAAGGCTGTTGAAGCAAGGATGGCAGTTTATGGAAAAGAGGTATTTATAAGAGGACTTATAGAAATAAGTAATTACTGTAAAAACGATTGTCTTTATTGCGGTATAAGGCGGAGTAATTGTAATGCAGACCGATACCGCCTTACAAAGGAGGACATACTTGAATGCTGTAAGGAAGGATATGAGGCAGGCTTCCGTACATTTGTTATGCAGGGCGGAGAGGACGGACACTTTAACGATGACAGGCTTGCGGATATTGTAAGCACTGTAAAAGAGAAATATCCTGATTGTGCCGTTACACTTTCTGTAGGAGAAAGAAGCTTCGAAAGCTATAAGATGCTTTTTGATGCAGGTGCGGACAGGTACCTTTTAAGGCATGAAACGGCAACAGATGAACATTATGCAAAGCTTCATCCGAGCATACTGACACTTGAAAACAGGATAAGATGTCTTTATGACCTTAAAAGTATAGGCTATCAGACAGGTTGCGGTTTTATGGTAGGCTCGCCTTACCAGACTTATGAAAACATTGTTGAAGATCTTAGATTTATTAAAGAATTTAAACCTGAGATGGTTGGCATAGGTCCGTTTATACCCCATAAAGATACACCATTTAAAAACTTTCCTTCGGGAAGCGTTACCCATACCCTCAGGCTTTTGAGTATAGTAAGGCTAATCCACCCTAAAGTGCTTCTGCCTGCAACAACTGCCCTTGGCACGGCTAAAAAAGGCGGCAGGGAAAACGGTATACTTGCGGGAGCAAATGTTATAATGCCTAATCTATCACCTGTGAGCGTAAGGAAGAAATATATGCTCTATAATGATAAGCTCACAACAGATGAGGAAGCGGCTGAAAATTTAAATATGCTTAAAAAGAGCATGGAAGAGATAGGATACTTTATCACTGCCAACCGCGGTGATTTTAAGAAATAAAACAATAAAAATTTTACTGATAGGAAAGTTTGTGTACTGACCTAAAAGAAAGGAAGAATGAATTATGTATAACCCCAAATCATTAAAAGCAGAGGAATTTATCAGTCACGAGGAGATACTTGATACCCTCGCATATGCTGACGCTAACAAGGACAATATGGAGCTTATAAACTCTATCCTTGCAAAGGCGGAGGAAAGAAAGGGCTTGAGCCACAGAGAGGCGTCTGTGCTTCTTGCCTGCGAGGATGAAGGTGTTACTGAGAGGATGTATGCCCTTGCAGAACAGATAAAGAAGGATTTTTATGGCAACCGTATAGTTATGTTTGCACCACTTTATCTTTCAAACTATTGTGTTAACGGCTGTGTTTATTGCCCTTATCATTTAAAGAACAAACACATTGCCCGTAAAAAGCTTACTCAGGAAGAGGTAAGGAAAGAGGTAATAGCTTTACAGGATATGGGCCACAAGCGTCTTGCTATCGAGGCAGGCGAGCACCCTGTTGAAAATCCTATAGAGTATATCCTTGAGTGTATAGATACTATCTATTCGATCAAACATAAAAATGGTGCTATAAGACGAGTTAACGTAAACATTGCCGCAACAACAGTTGAAAACTATAAAAAGCTTCATGATGCGGGAATAGGTACATATATACTTTTCCAGGAAACATACCATAAGGAAAGCTATGAGAAGCTCCACCCCACAGGACCTAAACACGACTATGCATATCATACAGAGGCTATGGACAGAGCCATGGAAGGCGGCATAGATGATGTTGGCTTAGGTGTATTATTTGGTCTTGAGTTATACAGATACGAGCTTGCAGGTCTTCTTATGCATGCAGAGCATCTTGAAGCTGTTCACGGCGTAGGCCCTCATACTATAAGCGTACCCAGACTTAAAAGAGCCGATGATATCGACCCCGATCAGTTTGATAACGGTATAAGTGATGATATATTTGCTAAGCTTTGTGCTCTTATCCGTATATCTGTGCCTTACACAGGTATGATAGTTTCAACAAGAGAGAGTCAGGCGGTAAGAGAAAAAGTTATACGTCTTGGTGTATCACAGATAAGCGGTGCATCAAGAACGAGTGTTGGCGGTTACACAGAAGAAGAGAGACCTCATGATAGCGAGCAGTTTGATGTATCAGACCAGAGGACACTTGATGAGGTGGTGTGCTGGCTTATGAAGATGGGGTATATCCCCAGCTTCTGTACTGCATGCTACAGAGAGGGAAGGACAGGAGATCGTTTCATGAGCCTTTGCAAGAGCGGACAGATACAGAACTGCTGTCACCCTAATGCACTCATAACTCTTAAGGAATTCCTTGAGGATTATGCAAGCGAGGAAACAAGAAAAATAGGAGAAGAAATGATAGCAAAAGAGCTTCTTACTATACCCAACGAGAAGGTAAGAGGTATTGCTTCAAAATACATAAACGAGATTGTTGACGGAAAGAGAGATTTCCGTTTCTAAAAGGTGGAATGACAATGACAAAGAACCTTAACGAAACACCCAATGCCAACCGATTACACATAGGATTTTTCGGTAAGCGAAATAGTGGTAAATCATCACTTATAAACGCTTTCACAGGCCACGAGGTATCTATCGTTTCCGATGTTGCGGGAACGACTACAGACCCTGTTTATAAGGCTATGGAGATACATCCTATAGGCCCTTGCGTGCTTATAGATACGGCGGGCTTTGACGATGTTGGTGAGCTTGGCGAGAAAAGGAATGAAAAAACAGCCCTTGCAGCGGATAAGACGGATATTGCCGTTCTTGTAATATCATCAGATGACTTTGAAGCCGAGGAAGAATGGTTTGCTAAGCTTAAAAAGAAAGGCACACCGACCCTTGTTGTGGTAAACAAGGCTGATGCTATAGATAGTGTTAAGGTAAGCGGGCTTGTAAAAGAAAAACTCGGTGTTATGCCTGTTATAACAAGTGCGGCAAGGGGAGAAGGTATTTCAAAGATGAAGGAGGCTATAGTCCGCCTTGTACCTGAGGATCATGGTGAACAGACAATCCTTGGTGATCTTGTTGGCGAGGGAGACCTTGTGCTTCTTGTTATGCCGCAGGATATACAGGCACCAAAGGGAAGGCTTATCCTTCCGCAGGTGCAGACCTTAAGAGAGCTGCTGGATAAAAAATGTGTTATAATGAGTGCCACAACAGATAAGCTTGAGGATAGCCTTAAGGCTCTTTCAAAGGCACCTAAGCTTATAATAACCGATTCCCAGGTGTTTAAGACTGTGTATGATAAAAAGCCCAAGGAAAGTATGCTTACGTCTTTTTCCGTGCTTTTTGCGGCACATAAAGGTGATCTGCCCTACTATATGGAGGGGGCAAAGGCTATAGATGCACTTACGGAAAGCTCAAAAGTACTTATTGCGGAATGCTGTACTCACGCACCTCTTGCGGAGGATATAGGAAGGGTCAAGATACCCAATATGCTCAAAAAGAAAGTGGGAGAAGGACTTACTGTTGACATAGTAAGCGGTATGGATTTTCCCGATGATCTTACAAAGTATGATATTATAATACAGTGCGGAGCTTGTATGTTTAACCGCAAATATGTGCTTTCAAGGGTTGAGAGAGCAAAAATACAGAATGTACCCATGACAAATTACGGTGTTGTTATTGCCCACTTAACAGGTATACTTGATAAAATTTCAACTTGCTGACAAAAAAATAAGGCCCGAAAGGGCCTTTATTTTTGTGCTTATTATTCTGTTATTACGATAGTATATGTTCCTTTTGCAAGGAGTGTACCATTATTATCTTTAACTGTAGTTTCATAAACGGCTGTGCGGCTTCCGTGGTGAACTTTTACAGCATCAGCTCTTAAAAAAGCAGCAGAATCGATCCTTTCAAGTACATTAAAAACGGAACTTACACAGTGACATTTTTCGCAAAGAGATAATGCGGCACAGACAGCGGCTCTTTCGGCGATGTAAGAAATGATACCGCTACTGATATATTTTGTTTCGTAGCTCATAGGTGTTATATCTGCAATAACTGTTGCAGCACCTTCTGATATATAATCAACATTGATCGCATTAAACTCACCGAATGCATCTGCTGCATCAAGTGTTTTCTTTAAAGCTATTAAGTTTTTCATTTATTATCACCTCATATCGTTTTTAAATAATTATCATTAAGTTCAATAAGTGAAGCAATATATTCCTTTGAAGGGCCACCGGGAACATTTCTTGCTTCAACGCATTTTTCAACTGTTATTGCATCATAAACAGTTTTGTTGAAAACGGGAGAAATTGCCTGGTATTCTTCAAGGGAAAGATCGTCAAGGTTAGTGTTGTTGTTGATGCAGTATAAAACGAGCTTTCCGATTATTTCATGTGCATCTCTGAAGGGAACGCCCTGTTTAACAAGCCAGTCTGCCGCATCTGTTGCATTTGTAAAGCCGCCTTTTGTGGCTTTATACATAGTATCTTTTTTAACCTCCATAGTGTCTACCATAGCTGTAAATACAGGAAGACACATTTTAAGCGTATCTATGGCCGCAAAAACGCCTTCTTTATCCTCCTGCATATCTTTGTTGTATGCAAGGGGAAGGCCTTTCATAGTTGTTAAAAGCCCCATAAGGTATCCGTAAACTCTGCCAGTTTTTCCTCTAATAAGCTCTGCCATGTCAGGGTTCTTTTTCTGGGGCATTATAGATGAGCCTGTTGAATAGGCATCGCTTAATTCAACAAACTTAAACTCGTGACTGCTCCATAAAATTATTTCCTCACAGAAACGGCTTAAGTGCATCATTATTATCGAAAGTGTACTTAAAAGTTCGATACAGAAATCCCTGTCGCTAACGCCATCGAGAGAGTTTAATGTGTATGAATCAAAGCCTAACTGCTCTGTAACAAATGCTCTGTCGAGAGGGTATGTTGTTGAAGCCAAAGCACCGCTGCCAAGGGGCATAACATTTGTTCTTTTATATGTATCCTCAAGTCTTGCGTAGTCTCTCTTGAACATTTCAACATAGGCTAAAAGATGATGAGCAAATGTTATAGGCTGTGCTCTTTGTAAGTGTGTGTAGCCGGGCATGATGGTTTCTGTATGTTTTTTTGCAAGATTATTTAAAACCTCCATAAGCTCTTTGATAAGAAGCTCTATGTTTTTAATTTCTTCTTTGACATACATACGTATATCAAGGGCTACCTGATCGTTACGGCTCCTGCCTGTGTGGAGGCGTTTGCCTACATCGCCTATCCTCTCGATAAGGATAGTTTCTATATTCATATGTATGTCTTCAGCTTTTTCGTCAAAGCTTATTTTTCCATTATCAATATCTTCAAGTACTTCTTTTAGTGTTTTCTGAAGAAGCAGAGAGTCCTCCATAGGGATTATGCCCTGTTTGCCAAGCATTGCGGCGTGGGCAATGCTGCCTGTTATATCCTGTTTATACATCCTCTGGTCAAAAGATATTGAGGAATGAAAATGGTCTGTAAATGAATCTGTTGATGCGGTGAAACGACCGCCCCAGAGCTTGCTCATAGTGTTTCCGCCTTTCGATTAAACATATATATTTCCGAACCTGTCGGATTTTTTAAATAATGCAATAATAAATTCAACAAATGCTATTATAGCGGGGATGCCTGTCCAGCAAAAGCATATATAGATGATCCCCCAAACTATTTTACCACCGTAAAACTTGTGTATACCTATACCGCCAAGGAAAAATGCCAACAGACAATAAGCCAATTTGTTTACAGCTTTTTTGCCCACAGGTACAAGACTTTCAGGTGTAGGGGAATATACTCTTTCGGGCTCTTCGTCTTTAGATATTTTTACAAGAACAGTACGGTCCTCATTTGAGAAAAACTCGACTTCATCTCCAACGCGAGGCCTGAACATAACATCATCAGGGTTTATATCCTTTGTCGTGCCGTCATCAAGTTTTACCCTTATATGTGTTTCTGTTATAAGTACGATCTTACCCAAATCAACACCTCCTATTATAAATCAAGGAGCGGTAAAATCCCGCTCCTTATATTGTATACTATTTGTTATTTATTCTCAAGATTCTGTTTCATCATAGCACGTACTTTTAAGGGAAGACCAAAGAGGTTGATGAAACCGTTTGCATCAGCGTGGTTGTAAAGCTCGCCTGTTGTGAAGCTTGCGATAGACTCATTGTAAAGTGAGTAGGGTGATGTAGCTCCTGCAGGGATGATGTTGCCTTTGTAAAGTTTTAATTTAACTTTACCTGTAACTGTTTCGTTGATCTTATCAAAGTAAGCTGATAATGATTCACGAAGAGGTGTGTACCACTCACCGCTGTATACAAGCTCTGCAAATTTTGTACTGCAGATCTCGTTCCAAGCCTGGCTCTGTCTGTCAAGTGTGAGGTACTGAAGCTCGCGGTGTGCATAGTAAAGGATCGTTCCACCGGGTGTTTCATAAACACCGCGGGATTTCATACCTACGATACGGTTTTCGCAGATATCCTGGATACCAACACCGTTTCTTCCGCCGATCTCATTAAGTGCTGAGATAAGCTCTTTGGGAGTTACTTCTTTGCCATTTACCTTTTTGCAGATACCTGCTTCAAATTCAAGCTCTACATATTCGGGTGTATCGGGAGCTTTCTCGGGAGAAACGCCGAGCTGAAGGATATGATCGTAGTTAGGCTCAAGTGAAGGATCCTCAAGCTCAAGTCCTTCATGGCTTAAGTGCCAGATGTTTCTGTCACGGCTGTAGCTGTCGCCTTTTTTAACGGGTGCTTCGATGCCTCTTGCTTCAAGGTAAGCAACCTCGTCTTCACGTGACTGCATTTTCCATGTATCAAGTCTCCAGGGAGCAATAATGTTAAGGTGAGGAGCAAGTGCTTTAACAGTAAGCTCAAAACGTACCTGGTCATTACCTTTACCTGTTGCACCGTGGCAGATAGCTGTTGCGCCTTCTTTTAAAGCGATGTCAACAAGTCTTTTAGCGATGATGGGACGAGCCATACTTGTACCTAAAAGATATTTGCCTTCATAAACAGCGTTTGCTTTAACGCAGGGGAAAATAACATCTTCAATAAATTCGTCTGTTATATCCTCTATATAAAGCTTGCTTGCGCCTGTTGATAAAGCTCTCTGCTCAAGGCCTTCTGTTTCGCTTCCCTGTCCAACGTCACCGCAAACTGCGATTATCTCTGCATCGTTATAGTTTTCTTTAAGCCAAGGGATGATACAAGTTGTATCGAGACCGCCGCTGTAAGCTAATACTATTTTTTCTTTCATTTTTTTACTTCCTCCTGTTGAAAATTTATTTTTAATGGATTATTATTTAAACTTGTAGTGCTTTTTTATTATGAAACTTTAAACGGCTAAAGTCAATAGGTTGTTGAATTTTCGTTAAAAGTTGATATTTATGCACTAGATTTGAATGATTTTTTATAATTATACAACAAAGAATGTATATTTTCAATGATTTTTTTAAAAAACTTGCATATTATTCTTTAAAGATGTATAATTATAAATGACTTAAAAACGTGGGAGGTTCCGTTATGATAAAGGTAGGAATTGTTGGTGCAGGCGGATATGCTGGACAGGAGCTTGTAAGGCTCATTACACAGCATCCACAGGCTGAAATAAAATGTATGACAGCAAGAAGCGATGCAGGCAAAAGCTATGCA
>SVDG01000027.1 GCA_015057875.1 Lachnospiraceae bacterium
TTTTGTACCACCGGGTGTAAGAACGGGTCTTATGTCAGTAACAGTACCAGAAATTGATGCGAAAATAGGTGAAGAAACAAAGCCTTTTGCTTCGCCGATTTTCTGGCCTACCTTAACATAATCGCCCTTCTGAACGATAGGTTCACAAGGTGCTCCTATGTGCTGTGACATAGGGAAGAATAATTCAGAATCTTCTTTGGGAAGTATCACCTTGATAGGACAGTCAGCTGTTAAAGCTTTTCCATCCGGAGGGTGTACTCCACGCTTAAACGTTAATACTTGCATATTATCCCCCTCTGTGATTTTGACTTTCTCTTTAAGCGCAATTTTAATAATATCATCGGCGCAGAAGAGATAAGTACATTAATAAATATGATTATAACTGCATAGAAATCAACGAATACTATTTTAATACAAAAGCTATGACATAACAACCTTTTATGCGAAAATTTTTAAAAAAAGTACAGTATTTTTAAAGAAAAAAGTAAAAAATTTACACTTTTTTCTTTAAAATGGAAAAAAACATTTGGAGTTTGATTTTTCTAATTCCTACTGCATAAATGGTGTATAAAAATTTGTTTATATGTCGTTGTAAAAATAGCTATATATTAAAAAGGATAGAACGGGTGCCTTGAATACAGGGGCATCGGGCCTGTACTACAACAATATTTCGTACACGTAAAAGTTATGACTGAAACGAGGAAAAATTGAATAAAACGGGCAAAAACATATGTGTTCCGGCAAAATATGTGCCAAATATTTTAATGCGGTAAACTGATAAAAAACAGGCACGTATTTTGCTATTATTTTAACGAGGACGGTAAATGGCGAAAAATGCTTGAAACAGGGAGCTTTTGTAGTATAATGTAATTACATAACGAGATATATTGAAAGTAAAAACTGCTTGAAAAATAAATTTTTTTAAAAAATTTTCAGGGAAGTGATCGTTTGGAGCTTATACTTACTACCAGCCAGAAGCTGACCCTTTCGCAGAGGATGGTACAGTCAACAGAGATATTGCAGATGAGTACACAGGAGCTTCTTGATTATATAAAAGAGCTTGCTGTTGAAAATCCTGTTGTTGAGTGTGTTGAAAAGGAAGAAGAGGCTGAAAAGGAAAGATTTGATATAATAAGAAAGAAGCTTGACTGGCTCAACTCAATGGATGAGCAGAATAAGTTTTATTATAATGAGGATAAGGAAGAAGAGGAAACGACATCTGATTTCTGGGTATATAAAGAGGGCGAGATGGGCGACCTTAACGAATACCTGCTTTCACAGCTTAATGTTGTTAAAAAGGACGAGGAGAGCCTTAAGCTTGGCCGTTTTATAATATATTGCCTTGAGCCTACGGGATATCTTAAGGAAAGCGTTAAGGGAATAGCCAAAATAACAGGGGCAAGTATAGCAGCTGTTAAGGAAATGCTTGAAATAATACAGGGCTTTGAACCTGCGGGCGTTGCGGCATCTACCCTTAAGGAATGCCTTATGATACAGATAAAGAGAAAGGGCATAAAAAATCCCCTTGTTGAAAGGATCATAAACGAGGAGCTTGAAACTCTCGGAAAAAATCATATACATATAATTGCCAAAAGACTTAAAGCAAGCAAACAGGAGGTTGTTGAAGCCTGTAATATAATAAAAGGTCTTAATCCCAAGCCGGGAAACAGCTTTTCGGCGGATAACGACTGCCAGTATATAATACCTGACATAATAATAGAAAACAGTAAGGACGGATATAAAATAGTTGTAAATGATAACTTCCTTCCCGTTATAACCATAGGCCGCTATTACAGGGATGTGCTTAAGGATGGCGATGCGGCGGCTAAGGAATATGTGGGAGAAAAGATCCGCCAGGCCGAGTGGGCTATAAAATGTATTGCCCGCAGGGGTACGACACTTCTTAAAACAGTAGAAGCTATGATAAACATGCAGACAGACTTTCTTGATAAGGGGCCGGGAAACTTAAGCCCTATGAGGCTGAGTGATATAGCTGAGGTCATAGGTATGCATGAATCAACTGTGAGCCGTGCCGTAAGGGATAAGTACCTTCAGTGCAGCTGGGGCGTATTCCCCTTGAGCTTTTTCTTTTCAAAGGCAATGGCTACGGATGATGATGAAACCGTATCCCAGGAAAAGATAAAGATGATGATAAGAAATATAATAGCCGGTGAGGATAAGGCATCGCCTTTGAGTGACAGAGAGATAACAGAAAGGCTTAATGAAGAGGGTATAAAAATATCCAGACGAACAGTTGCTAAGTACAGGGAGGCAATCGGAATACCGGGTGCTTCAAGTAGAAAAAATTACTGAACATATTGGTTTTGTCCCTATATCCTGCCATCTCAGAGCTGAGTTTTAACTTAAAATGCCCCTATGCAGGGGCATTTTGAATTGAAAGTTTGGATCAAACCTTTGAAAAGGTTTGCAGGGTTTGGGACAGTGTCCCAAGGTTTTAAGAGAAAGGTGAATAAAATGCAGAAGGTAGTCCCTGATTATTACAAGGGTTTTAATTGCATAGCGGACAGATGCGCTCACAACTGCTGTATCGGCTGGGAGATAGATATAGATGAAGATACTCTGTCATTTTATAAGACCGTTACAGGTAAGATGGGTAACAGATTAAAAGAAAATATAAGTTGTGAAGAAACTGCTCATTTTATTCTTGGTGAGGGTGAGAGATGCCCCTTTCTTAATGAATATAATCTGTGTGATATAATAACGGAGCTTGGCGAGGAGCATATATGTACGATCTGTACAGAGCACCCCCGTTTTAACAATGACCTTCCCGGAAGAGTGGAAACTGGCCTTGGTCTTTGCTGTGAGGAGGCCGCAAGGCTTATTTTAGGCAAAAAAGAGCCTGTGCTTCTTATAAAAGACGGAGATGCGGAGTATGACGAGATAGTTGACATACGCGATAAGGCTATATTGCTTTTACAGGACAGAAGCAAGGATCTATCTGAAAGGATAAGGGATATGCTTTGTCTTTGCGGTGCAAAAATGCTCCACAAAACCAAAGCTTACTGGGCGGAATTCTTCCTTTCTCTTGAAAGGCTTGATGATAATTGGACAGAGTGCCTTGAAATGCTCAAGAGAGTAAAGGCGGATATAAAGTGCTTTGAGAAGTATATGAGCTCAAGGCAGACGGAGTATGAGCAGCTTATTGTTTATTTTATATACCGTCATCTTGCTAATTCTTCCGATGAAGCCGACCTTGCGGCAAGGGCGTGCTTTGCGGTATTGGGTTACGAGATGATATACGCAATAGGGGCTGCGATCTGGACTGAAAAGGGAGAGTTCTCTTTTGAGGATAATGTTGAAACGGCAAGACTTTTTTCTTCGGAAATAGAGTATAGCGAGGATAATATGGATGCTGTGCTTGATGAATTATACTGATTTTTAAAGAGTTTATTGTTATAGGCAATAAGCTCTTTTTTTAGTTCCGTCATAGACTGATAACAGCAGGAATAGAATAATCCGAATAACTTTGGGAGAGATTAAAATGAAGAACAGACATATTTCGGGTATTCTTTCGGCGGTCATTATGGTGTGCATTTTTTCTGTAGTTACGTTAACAGATAAAAGCTATACGGTTTTTACTGATATGCCTGTAAGCGGAAAGGTAGTTATACTTGACCCCGGACACGGTGGCTGGGACCCCGGTAAGGCGGGCATAAACGGGGAAGACGAAAAAGACATAAATTTAAAAATAGCGGAGGAAATAAAGGATCATCTTGAACAGGGCGGTGCTGTTGTTTATATGACAAGGACGGAGGATGATGCCCTTGGAAAAACCAAAAACGAGGATATGAAAAACCGTATCTCCTCGGCACGCAGCGGGCAGGCGGATATATTTATAAGCATACATCAGAATTCCTTCCCTGCCGCAAACGTGAAAGGTGCCCAGGTGTTTTATCATAAGGCATCAGAGGGCGGAAAAAAGCTTGCCGAAAGCATACAGGGCCACCTTATTTCCTTTGCCGATAACGAAAACAAAAGGATAGCAAAGGAAAACGACAGCTATTATATACTTAAAAAAACAGATATAGCAGCGGTAATAATAGAATGCGGATTTTTATCCAACCCCGATGAGGAGAAAAGGCTCAATAGCGAGGATTACAGAAGAAAGATAGCGTGGGCTGTATATATGGGTGTATGGGATTATTTTAAAGGCGAAAACTTTACATAACAAAAAAAGCCCTATATAATCAAGTTAAGAAACTACAGCGAAAGGAAAGGCTTAAATGGAAGATTTTAAGGCATTGAACATAAACGAAAACATAGTAGCTGGACTTGAAAAGCAGGGTATAGTATGCCCGACTTTTGTTCAGGAAAAAATGTATGCACCGGTACTTGAGGGCAAGGATGTTATTGCGGTCTCAAAAACAGGCTCAGGAAAAACACTTGCATACCTTGTGCCGATATTTATGAGGACAGATATATCCTTAAGAAGTGCACAGGCTATAATAATAGCACCCACCCATGAGCTTGCAAGCCAGATACATAAGCAGGCACAGCTTTTAAGCGAAAATTCAGGTATGGATATAAGAAGTGCCCTTATTATAGGTTCAGCGGGTATGCCCAGACAGATAGAAAAGCTTAAGGAAAAGCCCCATATAATAATAGGCTCAGCGGGCAGGATACACGACCTTATAAAACGCAGAAAAATAGCGGCACATACTGTAAAGACTATCGTTGTGGACGAGGCTGACAGGATGCTTGATGACCAGAATATAGAGGCTCTTAAGGCGGTAATAAAAACTACCCTTAAGGAAAGGAACATTGTTATGGCATCGGCTTCTTTCGGCAAAAAGGCCATTGAAAGGGCAAAGGAGCTTGCGCCTGAAGCCGTGGAGATAAAAGAAGAAACAGCAGGGAAAATGCCCGAAAGCATTAAAAACTGCTATATCATAGCCGACAAACGCAAAAGGGTCGAGGAAATAAGAAAGATAATCCATGGCGAGAAGGCTAAAAAGGCACTTATCTTCATAGATGACCCTGATGAGGTTGAAACGATATGCATGAAGCTTAACTACCACGGCATAAAAGCGGCGGGCATATACGGGCTTGCGGGCAAAGAGGAGCGTAAAAATGCGGTCAACTCCTTTAAAGAGGGAAGAAGCCAGGTGCTTGTTGCTACGGATATAGGTGCAAGGGGACTTGATATACCCGATGTCACCCATGTTATAAACCTTGATATTTCGGAGGAGCCTGTTTACTATCTTCACCGTGCCGGCCGATGCGGACGACAGGGTAAGGAGGGCACAGTAATATCCATAATATCTGCAAGGCAAATGAAATGGATACGCCTTTACGAAAAGACATTCGGTGTTAAATTTGAGCAGAAGGAAATGAGCTACGGTAAGCTTAAGGATGCGCAGGAGGTAAAGAAGCCGAATGTTAAAAAGATAACGAACAATGGCAGAAAGAAGCCTGAAAGTGATAAAAAAACTGTAAAGGCAGACAAAAAAGCACCTGTAAGGTCTAAAAGAGAAAAAGGACATAAATGATGTTTTTGTTGTATAAAGACATCTTGATTTTGGCAAATTTCAATGTAACGAAACAAGGCATAAACAAAATATATTTTGGCATAAGCTGTAATTATGGCTGTACAAAAGTTACGGCTTGTGCTACAATTAACAAAAATATACTAATTTAAGGAAAAAATACCTAAGGAGGTTTTAAAATGGAAGATAAAGAATTAAGCTGTGGCTGTGGTTGCGGGTGCGAGCACGATCATGAACATGAAGAAGAAATGGATACAATAACATTGACGCTTGATGATGACACAGAACTTGAATGTGCTATACTTGGTGTGTTTGATGTAGAGGGCATTGAGGGCAAAGAATACATTGCACTTTTACCCCTTGAGGATGAAACAGTACTTATTTACGAGTACAAAGAAGTAGGCGATGACGTTGAACTTACCCTTATTGAGGATGATGCCGAGTTTGAAAAGGTTTCAGCAGCCTTCGATGAATTTTTTGAAGAAGAAGAGGAATAATTGAAGATTAACCTCAGATCATTATCGGTGCTCAATAAAAAGTAAAAAGTTTATTGGGCACTTTTTTTATAATTATGAACAGGAGAAGAAAAAGATGAAACCTACAAGAGAAGAAGCTCTCGCTTTATTGCTTGAATATAACAGCAGCGATGCACTTATCAAGCACGCTTTTGCTGTAGAAGGCGTTATGAAACATTTTGCATCTCTTTACGGCGAGGATGAGGAAAAATGGGGAGTTATCGGTCTGCTTCATGACCTTGACTATGAGAAGTATCCCGATGAGCATTGTAAAAAATGTGTTGAAATAATGCAGGACAAAGGTATTGACGAAGAATATATCCACGGCGTAGCCTGCCATGGCTGGGGCCTTTGCAGTGATGTTGAGCCGGTGGAAAGGATGGAAAAGGTACTTTATACAATAGATGAGCTTACAGGCCTTATAAATGCTGCCTGCCTTATGCGTCCTTCCAAAAGCGTTCTGGATATTGAGCTTAAATCGGTTAAGAAAAAATATAAAACACCGTCATTTGCGGCAGGTGTTGACCGTTCTGTTATAGAAAACGGATGCAGTATTTTAGGTGTTGAGCTTGACTATATTATTACAGAGACAATAAATGGCATGAGAAAATGTGCCGAAGAGATAGGACTGAAAGGTAATATTTAAAAGGGATGGCACGGACAGAGGTGGGTCTGATAAAGTGCCGGGTATTACTTTTGGATAAAACTTGGGGGATAAATATGAGCAAAAACATATCACTTGATCTTTACAAAATATTTTGTGTTGTTGTAAAAAGCGGCAATATGTCTGCTGCGGCCAAGGAGCTTTTTATTTCACAGCCAGCGGTATCTATGTCTATACACCAGCTTGAAGAAAAAATAGGTACACCTTTGCTTATAAGAACAAGCAGGGGAATAAGGATGACACCCGAGGGTGCTGTTCTTTACGAGTATCTTGAAAAGGCTATAGGCCTTATAGACCTTGCTGAAAGAAAGTATGAGCAGATGGTAAATATGGAAATGGGTGAGCTTAAAATAAATGCCGGGGGCACGGTAATTACCCATTATCTTTTACCGTATCTAAAAAAATATATAGATAATTATCCTGAGGTCACCGTTAAGGTAGGAAACGGCTCTTCTGAGCAGTCCCTTAAGCAGTTAAGAAGCGGAGAGGTGGATTTCTGCTTTATCAACCTTCCCTTTGATGAGGACACAAGTGACCTTGAAATAACTGAATGTATCAAAATACATGGATGTGTTGTGGGAGGAGCAAAATACAAGGACCTTGCCAAAGAGGGAGTTCTTCTTAAAGATTTGGAAAAACACAACCTTATCCTTCTTGATAAAAACAGCAACACAAGAAAATTCTTTGATTACCAGGCCGGACTCAGAGGCAAAACCTTTAATCCTGTTATGGAAATAGACAGTACCGACCTTATACTTGAGCTTGTTAAAGCAAACCTTGGTATAACGATAACCTTCAGGGAGCTTGTGGACATAGATAACGAAACTATGTTTGAGCTTCCCTGTGACATAACAGCACCTGAAAGAAGCATAGGTCTTGCAAGACTTAAAAATGTAACACTTTCAACAGCTGCACAGAGATTTGTGGAAATGCTTGAAAATGAATAAATGTTTAGTTTGAAGGGGTGAAGGATATGGATATAAATACAGTCCTTTTTGACCTTGATGGTACTTTGCTTGATACCCTTGAGGACCTCATGGATAGCACAAATTTTGCACTTGAAAGCTTTGGTATGCCCAAAAGAAGCCTTGAGGAAATGCGTAACTTCGTTGGTAGAGGCGTAAACATACAGATAAAAAGAGCTGTTCCTGAAGGTACGGATGAGGAAACGGAAAGTAAAGTGCTTGAGGTATTTAAAAAGCATTACCTTGAAAACAGCCATAATAAAACAAGGCTATATGACGGTATACCGGAGTTTCTGGAGAAGCTTGATCTAATGGGTATGAAGCTTGGCATAGTTTCCAACAAGATCGATGAGTCCATAAAGGAGCTTAACCGTTATTATATGGGTGACAGGATACCTGTGGCTGTAGGCGGAAGAGATGACCTTCCCAAAAAGCCTGCAAGGGACCTTGCGGACATAGCTCTTGAGGAGCTTGGAGCAGACACGGCCTACGCTGTTTTTGTAGGAGACAGCGATGTTGATATACTTACAGCTAAAAACCTTGGTATACCCTGCATAAGTGTTACGTGGGGCTTCAGGTCAGAAGAAGAGCTTTTGGAGGCAGGGGCTAAGTATCTGGCAAATACGCCTGATGAGGTTATAAGATTTATAAAAGAGCTTGGAGAAAACAAATGATGAAATTAGCGGTGCTGGGGCCAAAAGGAACCTTCAGCGATAATGCCTCTGACCTTTACATAAAGGAAACGGGGGATAAGATGGAAAGAGTTTATTTTTCCACCATTGATGAGGCCTTCCACTCGGTAGGAAAAACCTGTGATATTGGGATAATACCCATAGAAAACACTCTGGACGGATATGTTCAGAGAACGATAGATCTGCTTAGCGAGGAAGATGTGCATATAAAAGAGGAGATCACAATACCTGTGCAGTTTTCTTTGCTTGCCAATGCGCAAGATAAGGACAGCATAAAAAGGCTTTATGTACAGTTTAAGGCTAACGGTCAATGTCGGCATTTTCTTGATAGCTTAGGCGGTGTCAGCGTAGTAACTACGGAAAGCAATATGGAGTCCTTCTACAAGCTTGAAAGCGGTATAGAGGGAGATGCGGCCATAGTGCCTGCACATGTTGCGGGGAACTTAAGTGCAAGATTCAAGCTTGAAAATATTACTGATTCCATAAGCAATTTTACAAGGTTTGTTGTTATCGTACCTGGCAGACCCTGTGAGGAAATAGCAGATGGCATGGATTTTAAGGCACCTGTTTATATAAGTCCCGAAACGGACAGACCCGGTATGCTTTTTGATATGCTTTCGGGTTTCCAGAAAAACGACCTTAACCTTGTATCCATTATTTCAAGGCCGACCAAAAAAGAAATGGGTACCTATAACTTCTTTATGGAAATAAAAAGCCATAGCTCAAAAAAGGATGTTCTGCTTAAAGTGCTTGATGAGCTTGGGGCTTATTATGGTATAAAGCTTATGGGTATGTATTCAGTTAAATAAAGATCGAAAGGCATTATCGGATGTATACTGATAATGCTTTTTATATTTTTGTAAAATTTTTAACATTTGCCGAAATAAATTGATTTTTATATGGCTGGAATATATAATATCTTAAGTAACTATGCTTAAAATTGCGCTAAAAGGATGATTTACCGTATGAATATAAAACGAATCGCAAAAGGGGCAACAGCTTTTATGATCATGGCGGTCATGGTGCTTGGCAACTGTAATGTAGGTAGCGTAAGTGCAAAGACCATTGAAGAGCTGCGTGCTGAAAGAAGCAGGCTTGAAAAGGAGACCGAGGAGGCTAAAAAGAGCCTTGAAGCTTTAAAAGGAAAGCAGGCTACCCTTGAGGAAGAGATAGAGGTGCTTGACGGAGTTATAAACGCCGCCAATGCCGAATATGACAAGGCAAAGGCTGACCTTGAGGATGTTACGGCACGACTTAATCAGTCCGAGGCTGACCTTGAGGAAGCTGAAAAGGACAAGGAAGACCATATTGAGATCTTGGGTGACAGGCTTGTTTATCTCCATGAAAACGGAGATTTCGGATATATTGAAACAGTGCTTCATTCAGAAAGCTTCTCTGAAATGCTCCTTACTCTGCAGTATGTTCAGGATATTATGGAATATGACACAAATATGATAGATGAGCTTACAAGGATAGAGGATGTTATCCGTAAGGAAACAGAGGACATAAAGGTTGAAAAGAAGGAAAGCGAAGAGCTCTTTAAACTTGCGGAAGACAAGAAGACAGAGCTTGAAAGCATACTTTCTGAAAAAGAAGCTCTTATGAAGCAGTATAAAAATAACGAGGCTAAGTATGAAAAGCTTATTGAAAGCAATATGGCGGCAAGCCGTGAGGCAGAAGGACTTATTAACCGACTGCTTCAACAGGCGGGACAGGAGCCTGAGTCTTCATACACAGGCGGAGAGCTTGGATGGCCGGTACCCTGCCGTGCGGCTTCATCATCAAGCCTTAGCAGCGGCTTTGTTTACAGGAAAAAGCCTATAGGTAGCGGATATGAGTATCATTCAGGCTACGATATACCTGCACCTTACGGCTCAGATATAGTTGCGGCAGAGGACGGAAAGGTAATTTATTCCGGCTGGATGCGTGGATATGGAAACACTATAATGATAAACCACGGCGGCGGTATAGTTACGCTTTATGCACATAACTCAAGCCTTTCTGTGGCCAACGGAGTAAATGTAACAAGGGGACAGGTAATTGCCAAGTGCGGAAGCACAGGTAACTCAACAGGTAACCATTGCCACTTTGAGGTACGTCTTAACGGAACGGCGGTAAGTCCGGAACCTTATCTTGGCGTTAAGAATATAGGTATATAAAACAAAAAAGACCAGTTGTTAAGACTGGTCTTTTACAGTGCAGGAGAGATTTTATGGGTTTTATAATAATGGCACTTGCTGTGGTTTGTGCCTTTATACAGTCTAATGTAGGCTTTGGGTTTAATATAATGTTTATGTCTATGGGGCCGTTTTTTATGGACTACAGTGCGGCACAGGCTATTTGCTTCAGCGGTACGATAGTGGGTAATGCGGCAAACTTTCTGCCAAGATATAAAAAGATAAACATTAAGCAAGTAATAATACCTGCGTTCAGCTACTGTATTGCTACCTATGTGAGCATTGAGCTTACAATGGGGCTTGAAACGGCTGTGCTTAGAAGGATGCTTGGGATAGTACTTGTGTTGCTTGCGCTTTATTTTGTGTTTTTCAGCGGAAAAATACATATAAGGCCTACAACAAGAAACGGTGTACTGGCAGGAATAGTTTCTGGTATAGGAGGGGGCATGTTTGCCATAAACGGGCCGCCTATGGCGGTTTATTATCTTTCGGCTATGGAGGATAAGGAAGAGTATATGGCTACCATACAGGCATACTTTTTTGTAACAAGTATAGCTACTCTTGTTATAAAGCTTGCCACAGGCACGTTTG
Organism: Lachnospiraceae bacterium; assembly: GCA_015057875.1. Taxonomy (GTDB): domain Bacteria; phylum Bacillota; class Clostridia; order Lachnospirales; family Anaerotignaceae; genus SIG274. Next base: position 11,112 of record SVDG01000027.1, read on the forward strand.
GAGCGTTTTCTGTTATATGGCTCCTGTTCCTTGCGGCGGGAATTATTATAGGTGCGTTTGTAGGTAAAAAAACCTACAGTATGCTTAAGCCGGATGTAGTAAGGCTTTGTGTTTATGCCTTTATGGCTATATCAGGTCTCTGGATATTTATAAACGGATAAAAGATCTGATCGTTTTAAACCCTTGGGACGCTGTATAAAACCCTGCCAACTGGCAGATTCAGAAATTTACTTTACGAACGGTTATGCTCCGCCTTCATTTTGGCGGTAAATACGTTGAAAAGGACTGACATGAATTTTAATTTAAAAATCCCTATCCAGTTTTTGGATAGGGATTTTTCAGTTAAAGTTTGGATCCAACCTTTTCAAAGGTTGGTGGGGAGTTGGGGCAAAGACCCAAGGTATTATTTACGGATATTTGAAGCTACCTTGAAGTTTGTGTGGTTTGTTGCCTCGTCATAGGTATAGGTCATTGTATAATCGTAAATCTCTCCTGTGCCGGGATCTTCGAGTGTAAGTGCCACGGTGCCGTTGCCGATATATGTAAGTACGCTGTCAGATGCTATCTTTAAAGTGTTATTTGCATCAAGCCCTACGGGATACGCTATGCCATCTCTTACAAAAGCAAGCCAAGAGGGATTTCCATCCTCATCGGTATACTGAATAACGCCTGTAAGTCCGTATGCATTATCATTAACAAGTACACAATCAGTTATTTCACAGCCCTCATAGTTTTTGTCATTTAAAAATACATTTTTAACATCATCAATAGTTAAGGCTGTAACGGTTTCATTTTCTTTGTTACCTGATGTGGTTTCATCTGTAGCGGCGGTATTATTTGTGCTGTTTACCTCCTGCTTAGTGCAGGCACAAATACCGAATACCATAAAAACAGCCATAAGTAATACAATAAGTTTTTTCATGAAATATCGCCTCCTGTGTTCGGAAATAGTAGCTTACGATTTAATTATATTTAATGAAAAAAGGGCTGTAAATAGATTTAAATGAAACTTAATACAACTTCATTGAAAAGTAATATACACAAAATAAAATGTAAAATTTATAAATCTAAATGTAAAACAATGTAATGTAAAGTAAAAAAACCACTCCATTAAGGAGTGGTTTTTAAGTTTAAAATCAAGCCTCTGTGATAGCAGGTGTTTCTGTTGTTTCTTCTGTCTTTTCCTCTTCTTTTTTCTTGGGGATCGTTTTCCAAGCATGCATAGCAAGTGAAACAGCGATAACGCCGTAAGCAACGAATACACGGAAGTATTCACCAAGCTGTGCGTTGTTGAAAAGCTCTTTGCCGGCCTGAGGCGCAACAATGAAGAGAGTATGGAAAAGGATAACACCGATGATAGCCTGTTTGTTTGTAGCCTTACGTACTGAAGCACCACCAACAAGAAGAGCCGCAATAGCGAACTGACCTACCTGAGTATGAGCACCGTATGTTGAGAATGTACCGATGTTCTGTAAGTAGATGAGCTGGCCCCAGCAAGCTAATACTGTTGAAAGTACCATAGCGATGATACGAGTACGGTCTACGTTGATACCTGCAGCATTTGCAACTGTTCTGCTCTGGCCTACTGTACGCATGTCCTGACCAAGACGTGTGCGAAGGAGCCATGAGTTGAAGAAGCAAAGAGCTACGATTGCAAGGTAAGTTGCAACGGGGATAGATACCCACATAAGCACCTGTTCAATTGCAGGGATATAAGTTAAAGCGTAGAAAATTGCACATACAATAATGAGTGCGATAGACTTTTTAACTTTATAGTCGCGTTTAGCTTTACCCAATTTGAAAACTACGATGTCGATAAGCTGTTTTATTACAACAGCAGCAAGTGCGATCATTACAGCGTTCATTAAACGTAAACGGTCAGCTGCAAGGAAGTGCTCGATAGCAGGTACATAAGTAAGAGCATAAAGAACAACAGCAACTACTGCAAGTATAAGTGACTGTTTGTAGTTGGGTTTTTCGCCTTTTCTTGAAGCAAGCACAACACGTGCAATAGCAACAACAATAGCAACGATAAATGCAACAAGTGCAAGGTTAAGCATTGATACGTTATCAAGTGCGTATTTAAGGTTGCCTGTAAGGTCGATAGTGTTTTTAACACCAACGCCGCCGTTGATGATCATACCGCTTGCTTCGCTCATGGGGATGATACCACCGATAACGAATAAGAAGATGAACTGATAGATACCGTCTGCGAAGTAACCAAGTACTAAGCCGGCGATCATCTCAGAGCCCTTCATACGGTTGAAGAGGGCACCTACAAGGTAGCCTAAGAACATAGCGATGGGTGTAGCTAAAACTAAGGCAAGTAACCAGCCTGATAAGCCTGTAAAGCCCCAGTAAATTACCCAGAACATAGCGAACTGAGCGGCAACGGCACCGATAGTAATACCAAAGTTAAGACCCATACCTGCAAGAACGGGGATAAGAAGGGCAAGAACTGTGAAGCCGTTACGTCCGATACGTGTGAAAAGCTCGCCGCCTACGAAAGTAAGGGGGCTGCCTGAAGCCCAGATAGCAGCAATACAGAGGAGTACGAAAAGTACAACTACTTTATTGTTGCCGAGGGTAGTGAGTATTCTGTCTTTAACACTATTATTATTCACTTCCACGACCTCCTTTCGTTTTTGAAAGAGCGTAGAGGATTATACCGTTTGAAATGATGATACGGATGATGTCTGAAAGGTTGCTTTCAGGAAGTATCTTATTAACTACGGGAAGAGCAACTGCAAGGATACCCTGGAAAAGGAATGTACCGATAAGTACATGTGAGATCTTTGCTCTTGAAACGGTTGCACCACCGATAAGTACAGCAGCAACGCAGTGGAAGCCCATCATAAGGGGTGCGTTGTAAAGCTGTAAGAAGCCGTAGCTCTGTGCATAAGTAATGATACCGATCGCAGCAAGTGCTGTTGATACGGCTGTACCTAAAATACGCATTTTATCAACGTTGATACCTGTTGAACGAGCGAAAGCGGGGTTTGCACCGGCTGAGCTCATTGCCATACCGATCTTGCTGCGCATAAAGAGATAAACTACCAAGCACATAAGGAGGAAGAAGATTATAAGTCCTGTAGGGATAAATAAATCACTTCCGATATAGAATCCTGCGGTATTATTTAATACTTCACCGAAGGATGAAGCCAGGTTGATCGTATTACGCATACCCTGACCGCCTAAAGGCCAGATGATCTCGCCGCTTTTGAAGGGGAGAGAAAGCCACATTATGTTCATAAAAGCGATGATAGAGAAACCAACATAAGTTGATACTGTCATCTCTGAACCTTTTAATCTGTTAAGAAGGAAGCCGTAGCCTATACCGATAAGGCTGGCTAAAACTGTACCGATAGCCATAGCAAGGAACATTGCTGCCCAAGGGTTAGCTATTTTCATCTCGATTGTTACAAGTGCACCTAAAAGACCACTTACGATACCAAGAGAGATACCGAAGTTAAGGCCTATACCACACTGAACAGCGGGGACCATAGCAAGAACAAGGATACCGTACATACCCCAGCGGCGGATACAGTCGCCAAGAAGTGCGGGAATGCTAAGGCCTAAGGGTGCAGCCGCAATTAAAAGGATAATGAAGAAGCCTGTGATGATAAGACGAGGAAGACCGATAGAGTCTACCATTTTTTTGATACCGCCGTTATTCATCTTCTCCACCTCCTATCTTGGAACCACCCATTGCAAGACCGTAGTTTGCATCGCTGTCATCAGGGGCCATGATAGCACCTAATTTACCGTCAAAGATGATAGCGATACGGTCGCAGAGTGAACGAAGCTCAACGAGCTCTGAGCTTACTACGATAATTGTTTTACCTTCCTCACGGTTAAGCTTAACAAGGTGCTCAAGAACGAGCTTTTTAGCACCGATGTCAATACCACGGGTAGGCTCTGAAACGATAAGGATATCGGGATCAAGAGTTACGGCTCTTGCAAGACAAACCTTCTGCTGGTTACCACCTGAAAGAGCACCGGCATCCTGCTGAGGGCCTGTACAACGGATATCGAAAAGCTTGATCATATCCAAAGCGTGTTTTTTAGCTTCTGCTGCATCATAAAGTTTAAGGGGTCCTTTAAGGAACTTGCCTTTAACCTGCATAGCAGAGAAGGAAATATTTTCTTCAATACTGTTGTTAAGTAAAAGACCTACACCACGTCTATCCTCTGAAACGAAAGCGATCTTGTTGTTAAGAGCTTCGCCAAGACGACCAAGGTTAAGTTCTTTTCCGAAGGCTTTGACCGTACCGGTTGCTTTGTAAAGACCCATGATACCGTTGGGGATACCAATTTTACCCTGTCCGGCAAGGCCGCCGATACCAAGTATCTCTCCCTTTCTTACATCAAGGTTAAGACCTTTAACTCTTTCGCCGGGCATATCAACATGGAAATCCCTGATTTCAAGAGCGATGTCGTTATCATTGAGTGTACGGTTATCTTCTGTATCTTCAACGAGCTTTTCGACTTTACGACCGATCATAAGCTCGGCAATTTCAACTACATTAGTGTCTTTAATGTCTTTTCTAACAACGAATTCTCCGTCACGAAGAACTGTAAGGCTGTCTGCAACAGCCATGACCTCATCGAGACGATGAGTAATGAAAATGATTGCAATACCTTTGCTTGCGAGAAGTTTCATAATTCCGAGAAGACGTTCTGCCTCGGACTCTGTAAGAACAGCTGTAGGCTCGTCGAAAACGAGGAGCTGGATACCTGTTTTATCAATTTCACGGGCTATTTCAACAAACTGCATATAGCCGATGGGCATACCTGCCACCTGTGTGTATTCTTCAATATCAAGACCGATCATGTCGAGTGCTTTCTGTGCATCGTCTGCCATAGCATCAACATCAAGGGTTTCAAGTTTTTTGCCGAAAATACGGCTTACAAGATTGGGCTTTGTGATCTCGCGTCCAACTTTGATGTTTTCGCGGACTGTAAAGCCGGGAATCAACATAAACTCCTGATGAACCATACCAATGCCGTAATGCATAGCTGCCTGGGGTGTGTTGATGTTTGCGGGTTCACCGTTTATCTCAACTGTACCCTCAAAGCCACCTGTTGAGTGGATAACGGGCATACCGAAAAGTATGTTCATAAGAGTAGATTTACCGGCACCGTTCTCTCCCATGAGAGCGTGTATTTCGCCGGGCTTCACAAAAAGATCGACACCTTTTAATACTCTGTTGCCATAGTATTCTTTTGCTATGCCGGTCATTTTAAGAGCGTATTCTGTACTCAATTTTGCTCCCCCTATCTGATGGGTTAATGGTGTTCACAAATTACTAAAAGTATGCCGGCCTGTTTTAGCAGACCGGCATAAAATTATGATTTACAATTAGCCGATTTAACGATTAATTATGCTGCGAAATCGTGGAAATCGCAAAGAAGCATGTAGAAGTTCTCAAGTGTGCCTACGTTTTCATCTTCGTAGTTAGATACTGTACAAGCACCTTCGCCACCAGCGATCTTGTTCATGATGTCGAAAAGAACAGCCTCATCAACTCTGCCTTCTGTTCTGCCTTCGCAGAATTCGATAGCGTACTCAACGCCAGCCTGAACCATAAGCATGTTGATCGGTACGGGCCATGTTGACATTCTGCCTTCCATGCCGCTCTCTGTAAGAACTTTGTCGATCTCGCCAAGTAAGTACTCTACATCGCCTTCATGACCTGCAACGTCGATGTTAAGAGCTGCGGGGTATGCATGGTAAGGGCTAGGACAGCACTGCTGAGGGTAGAGAGCTTTCTGTTCGATGATTGAACGGATAAGGGGCTCCTGCATTGAGCAGTTTGTTGAGAAGAATGCTGTGTTGGGGCCGTATGTCTCGATCTGACGAGGAACGTCCTCAAGGATGAACTGCTGAGCACCAGCTACACCTGCATCACCTGTGGGGTCGGGAGCTGTTACGTCAACGAACTGGATGCCTAACTCTTCACATTTAGCGATCATAAGCTCACGACGAGCTGCGATTGTTGCATATGAAAGGTGGCGAGCGAATGAGTAGTGGATGAATGTTTCAGCACCCATCTCAAATGCTTTCTGAGGGATTGTTGTTCCCATTGCGATCTCGTCTACTAAGAGAACGATATCTGATTTGCTAGCGATTGTAGCAGGGTCTTCAGCTGCAACACCGCAGATGAAGAGCATGTCGGGACGTGTCTCACGTACTTTGTCAATAGCTGCGCAT
>SVDG01000028.1 GCA_015057875.1 Lachnospiraceae bacterium
TGTAAATAGTCCTTACCTGTTTTATTGTTGCTTCATCAACTGTATCGATCTTGTTTATTACAAGCACAACAGGCGTCTTTACGGATCTAAGTCTGTCTATTATATAAAGATCCATTTCCGGCACCTACATTGGGCTCAACAAGCATAAGCACGCTATCCACCTCATTAAGGGTCGTTTCTGCGCTTTTTACCATAAAGTTACCAAGCTTGTGTTTAGGCTTGTGGATACCAGGTGTATCTATAAACACAACCTGAAAATCCTCTTTTGTAAGTATAGTCAGTATTCTGTTTCTTGTTGTCTGCGGCTTAGGTGATACGATGGCAATCTTTTCACCGATAAGCCTGTTCATAAGAGTCGATTTACCTACATTGGGTCTGCCTATCAGCGAAATAAAACCAGAATAAAATTTATCGTTCATTAAGCTCTCCTCTTTCTTTCAGTTCCATATATTTAGCTTTAATTGCCTTAAAATCCTCCCACGCAGGACGTTTTTTGCTCTCGTCCCTCAAAAGTGCGGAAGGGTGATATGTAGCCATTATATAATAGCCTTTTCTTTCTATCCACTGGCCTCTTTGCTTTGTTATTTTAAAATCCGGCGAAATTATGCTTGTTGCCGCGATCCTGCCAAGGCACACTATGATTTTAGGTTTAACAAGACCAAGCTGGTATCTTAAATAGTTCATACAAGCCTCTTTTTCATCCTCAAGAGGATCCCTGTTTCCGGGTGGCCTGCATTTAACGATATTTGCTATATAAACACTTTCCTCACTTAAGCCTACCGACTCAAGCATTTTATCAAGAAGTTTGCCCGCGGCACCCACAAAGGCCTTTCCTGTAAGGTCCTCCTGCTGTCCCGGTCCTTCTCCTATAAACATTATATCACTTTCCGGATTGCCCCTGCCTATAACCACATTTGTACGCATTTCCCACAAGCGACATTTCTTGCAGCTATGGACAGCCCCTTCAAGTGTTTCCCAAGATTTCTCCGCCATAAATCACACCATCAATTACAAATCAATACATTATTTAAGGTCTGCACTGCTGAAGCCGAAGGGGAGAAGTTCTCTTGCTGTAAATACCTTCATTCCCTTTTCGTTGCTATCAAGTATAACCTTTCCGTCAGGCATAAACTCAAATAAAACCTGCCTGCATATACCACAGGGAGAAGCATAGTCTCCGCTTGATGCTACAACAGCTATTTTCTCAAACTCTTTTATACCTTTTGCTACCGCACTGAAAAGTGCTGTTCTTTCTGCACAGTTTGTTGCTCCGTATGCCGCATTTTCAATGTTGCACCCAAGGTGTACATCTCCGTTTTTATCAAGAAGCGCCGCTCCTACCTTAAATTTTGAGTAAGGAACATACGCATTTTCCATAGCCTTTTTTGCTAATTCAACAAGCTCTATGTCTGTCATAAAAACTGCCTCCTTTTTTACTGCATAGTAACATCAAATCCCTCAGGATATACGCAGATAAATGTTTTTCCTTTGTTAAGCTCAAGCTCCTTGCCATCAGCGCCATACCATTTTGTAGGGCTTGAATAGGAATTCTTTGTCCAGCTTATGGGCTCATATCTGCCGTTAGTAAAGTAATATCCAGTTCCGCTGCCTACAAGCTCAACCTCTCGTCTTCCCGCTTCATCGCCGGGAATAACAAACGTATTTGCAAACTGAACGATTATATTTTTAACAGCAATAGTTTCTCCTGTAAGCTCATCAATATGTGCTTCACCGTTCTGATATCTGTAGTATTCGCCTTTTACATCACTGTATACAAAATTTGACACCTGTTCTGCAGAGAAATTAAGAGCTATATCCTTTGCACCCTCGCCTGAAGGAAGTACCTCTTCCTCGCTGAATTTAAACATAGGTTCAGCATTTTCATCTAAGCTGTATCCGTATTCTTTAGCACTTTCAAGTATGCCCGCGCCATCTGTATAGGAACTGTGTTCATACATACCGGGAGTATTGAATCTTTCCTGATCTCTCCAGAAGGCCTGACAGCTCATTCCGTCAAGGTTATCAATATCCCTGTTTTTTATTGCCGCATAACCTGTATCGCTTCCGCCGTGATGAACAAAAAGGGCATCATTATCAAGAGCAAAATATGTAAAATAGTCCCTTGCACTTCTTACAGGGCCTATCTTTTCGGCATCAAGCTTCTGGAAAATGGCTACAAGTCTTGTTATGCCGCCTTCGGCAAGCACTTCATAGAAAATATCTGCATCACCTAATCCACTCTGGGGAAGAGCCTTGGGAAGGTTGTTTATAACTACTGCTGCCGCACGTCTTCCGGCATCCTCTTCGTCAATATAAAGGCCTGTAAGCGGATTTATTGCCATACCCTCATAGGGATCGACCTCAACTATTTCTTCTTTTACTTCTGTATTATTTTCTTCAATTTCATTAGAAACAGGCTCGTCCGATGAACAGGCACTAAAAAGCATCACCGAACACAAAACTAAAGCCAAAAACTTTTTCATAGTATACCTCCGCTTATTCCCTTGTTATACCTGCTTTTTCAAGTATATCCTTCTGCTTTCCAAACATTTCAGCTTCTTCTTCCTCTGTCATATGGTCATATCCGAGAAGATGAAGCATACTGTGAACAGTAAGGAAGCATATTTCCCTCTTAAGGCTGTGTCCGTATTCCTCCGCCTGTCTTTTAGCTGTATCTATAGAAATGATGATATCACCAAGGACTATCTCGCCCTTTTCGTTGGTCATAACCACCTCATCAACATCATAATCTATCTGGGGGAAAGAAAGCACGTCTGTTGACTTATCCATATCCCTGAAATTTTTATTTATCTCATGTATCTCTTCATCTGAAACAAATGAAAGGCTTACCTCGCATTCTGTATCAAACTCATCATAAACAAGGGTTTCATAGGCAACCTTTTCAACCGCCGCCATTATCTCTTCGCTTATCATTTCTTCTGTTCTGTTATCTGAAAGAAGTGTCATATACCCATCCTCCTTTTATTTTTTACGCACCTTTTTTATTTCCTCTTCATCAGGATAAACTATCCTGTCGTGATACATACCGTTAAAAACCTTCATAAAGGATTCTCTTATCTGCCTTAACTCCTTAAGGTTAAGACCACAGTCATCAAGCTGTCCGTCATTAAGCTTGTCCTTTATAAGATTTTCTATCATCTGTTCAACCTCATCATGGCTCTTTCCTGATGAAATAACGCTCCTTACTGCAGCTTCAACCGTATCCGCAAGCATTACTATAGCACTTTCCCTTGTCTGCGGTATAGGCCCGGGATATCTGTAATCATCCTCATCTGCCTCTCCGTATTCCTTTGAAGCCTTGAAATAGAAGAATTTTATAAGGCTTGTACCGTGATGCTCACATATAAAATCCTTTATTGCATTGGGTAGCTTATGCTCCTTGGCAAGCTGCATACCATAAATGGCGTGCTCAAGTATAAGGCTTGCACTCTCCTCAGGAGGCAATGTATCGTGAACATTTTTCCCATTCTGGTTTTCGGCAAAACACTGAGGGTTATGAAGCTTACCTATATCGTGATAATAAGCACCTGCCCTTGCAAGAGTTCCGTCCGCAAAAATATCATAGGCCGCCGTCTCCGCAAGGTTTGCAACAATAAGGCTGTGATGATATGTACCGGGAGCTTCTATCATAAGACGTTTAAGAAGCTCATTATTGGGGTTTGTAAATTCCATTAGCTTATAGGGTGTATCTATTTTAAACACAGCCTCCCATACAGGCAGACTTCCTATGGCAAGCATTATGGTTATAACAGTTACTAATGCTGAATAACCACCCATGATAATAAGCTCTTTACTGTAGCCGCCTTCAACAAAAAGCTTAACGGCAACAATGGAAATAAAGCTTACTGCAGCACCACCAAGAGCAACCGCAATTATATTCCTTCTCCTTCTTGTGTATCTTACAATAAGTGCAAGGAATGAGCCTGTAATAACGAAGAAAAGCAGGAAATCCACTCCTCCGTTAAAAATAAATGTTGCACCTATACACATAAATATATTAAGCACTACGGCTACCTTTGCACCTACCATTATGGAAACGAGCACAGGGAATATATAAAGAGGTATCATATAATACTGTGCAAGATCCGAAAGCACAAAAAGCACACCAATAGTTAAAATATACGATGCAAAAATTATGGCAGATGTACTTCTTTTATCAAGAAGGCCTCTGTACTGTCCTTTCATATATATGGCCATAGCTATAAACACAATGGCTGTAAGCACTATAGCCGCCGCAATAGGCATAGAGCCCGAGGAATAATCAATATTTATAAGGTTAAGGTCCTCAAGTATATCATAAATATCCTGCGTTATGACCTCTCCCTCGTCAACTATTTTCTGCCCGTTAAGCACCATCTTAGGCTCAACAAGAGACTCTCTGTGAGTCCTTGCAAGTTCCATAGCTTCTTCGTCAGGAACAAGGTTTGGTGCAAGCACAGCAGAAATAATATTCTGTGCAAGCGATGCCTCATTTAAAGGAAGACCGTATTCCTCTATCTCATTGATGGCAAGTGTAAGGGCCTTATCCATAGTTTCATCTGTTATGCCCTGCCCGAAAACGAATTCAGTAATATCGCATATATCGTTTTTAAGTGCCTCTCTGGCCGCATCCGAAAGCAGATAATAGGTATAATACTGCTCCGCAGTGATCGCTACCGGAATATTAAGGCTTGATTTTGAAGGGATGGTATATATATCGCTATCCTCTTCAGAAAGAATAAAAGTATCATTAAGATTGTCAAAGAATATCCTTATATCCCTTATAGAATCCTCCATAACACCGTCATCAAGTGTATAAAGAGGGCCTACGCTATCCCTCGCCTCCTGTTTAAGGCGTTCGGTAGCATTCCGGTCAACTATGTCCCTTGTAGCCACATACCTTTTTGTGGATACCATACCGACTCTTACGACCTCTGTATCATTTATATAAGAGCCCTTTACGATAGCAAAAGCTGTAAAAGCAAAAGCTATAAGCCAGAGAACTACATTAAGTTTTTTTGTGCCGTTTTTCATGTCAGTCACTTCCGTTTTTTATTTTCAGCTTTCTCATATGCAAGTATTATCTTCTGAACAAGGGGATGTCTTACAACGTCCTTGTTTGTAAGGGTTATCATTCCGATATCCTCTATGCTTGAAAGTATTTTTGTTGCCTCACTAAGGCCTGAGCGTTTATCGCTTCCTAAATCTATCTGTGTTATATCTCCCGTTATGACAGCCTTTGAACCATATCCTATACGGGTAAGGAACATCTTCATCTGTTCGGGTGTTGTGTTCTGTGCCTCATCAAGCACTATAAAGGCATTATCAAGAGTACGTCCTCTCATATAAGCAAGCGGTGCAACCTCTATAACGCCTTTTTCCATATTTTTGTTGAAGTTTTCCGCACCCATTATTTCAAAAAGTGCATCATAAAGTGGTCTTAAATAGGGGTCAACCTTTTGCTGAAGGTCTCCGGGAAGGAAGCCAAGCTTTTCTCCCGCCTCTATGGCAGGACGGGTAAGTATTATCCTTGAGACCTCATTATTTTTAAACGCTGTTATAGCCATAGCCATAGCAAGATAGGTTTTACCTGTTCCCGCAGGGCCTATACCAAAAACAATGGTGTTGTTCCTAATAAGGTCAACATATTTTTTCTGTCCAAGGGTTTTAGGGCGTACAGGTCTTCCGTTTGCAGTAAGACAGATCTGGTCACCGTATATTTTCTGTATCTCTCCCATATCCTCATCAGAAACAGACTGTATAAGATAGTTAAGGTTCTGTTCTGTTATTTCCTCGCCTCTTTTTGCAAGGGCTTCAAGGGAAACCACTACCCTTTCTGCACAGGCCACCCTTGCAGGTGTTCCTGTTATCTTAACATTTTCGCCTCTGTTTACTATGCTTACATTAAATTCTTTCTCTATTTTTTTGATGTTCGAATCAAATCTGCCGAAAATCGCGGAAATATATCCGTTATCGATCTCCAGCAGTCTTTCCCTCATTTCCACCTAAGGTACTCCTCCTTATATTATAGTCTTTGACCGCTATATCCTCACTTACTGTCACAGCTGCATTAACACGCAGTCCATTACCTTCCCTTACATACTCCTCTTTAACATCAAGCACAAGGGAAGTGACCTCTGTTATATCTTCTGTAATTTTATCTATATCTGCCTTAAGCCTTGCTTTAGCCTCGTCTTCAGTCAGCTTTCTTTCATTTTCATAGTATATACGGTAATCATATCTTTTTATGCCCAAAGGCAACTCATAATCGCCTATTTTAAGTCTTATATCCTCGCTTACAAAAGTATCGTAGCTTTTGCCCTCAATATCCGGCTTAAATATATTAGACGTACTATTTCCGAAAATGACAGCAGTATCCTTAAAATTTTCTCCTGTATATATTTTTTCTTTTATATCAAATCCTGTAAACGCCGTTACGGTATAAATCACCTTGGCCACAACGCTTCCACCTGCGGCAACATAATCATAGCCCTTTATCTCTTCATTTTCTTTTATCTCTATTTCCGATGAAATGAGCAGATCTCCTTTAGAGACCACGTCACCCTCTTTGACCCTTGGTAAGCCTGAAGATGCCGCTATACTAAGGATTATCCCGTCATTTTCAGCAACTATATCGACCGGTGTTTTTCTGTCTGCTATCTCTGTTTCCTTTACCTTTTCAACAACTTTAACGGAAGCCCTTGTCCCTGATATTTCCACCGAAGCCCATGCTATATCGTCAATGCTTTCAACTATACTATCTGATATCTTCTTAGGCTCGATTTTCATTTTAAGGCTTCCGGGAAAAAGTCCCTCTGTTTCACACACTTCAGAAATATCTTCGGCTTCTATCCTTATGTTTCCCGAAATATCTACATTCCATATAAAAAGCGAAAAACCATAAAACAAAACCGCAAAGCTAGCTATACCTGAAAGAAGTATTTTTCTCTTCCTGAATCTCTTTAAAGCAAACGGCAGGCCTATACAATCTATCACCTTTATGCTGCAGCCTGTTTTAAGAGCACATTTTTTTGCCTCTTCCATACCGCTTTGCCGTATTTTCATAACAACTCCGTCCCCGTATGAACAAACGCTCCATATAAAAACATCCCTGTCTGCCATAAGGTTAAGGAATCTTTCAACGGAAAAACCGCTTATTTTAATAATAACATATCCTTTTAAATAATTCCATATAACTTGGACCATATATTACCTCCGTTTAAAGCTCTTTAAAGGCTACAGAAGCTATGTCCCCTTTTATGTTAACGCTATCCGTGGTCACAGATTTAAGCTCAAGTGTTTTTCCCTCTATAACTATCATACAGCCTGATGTGTTTACAGTTATCCTTTCGCTGTCGTATTCAAGTATGCTTTTATAGTTTTCTATATCTATCTCATTTTTGCCTACTATGCTCATAACAGATGCATTTATAAGCACCTCACAGGGTATTTCAAGTGCCTGTGTCAAAGAATTTTTTATACCGTTTTTCAAAATACCAACTCCCAAAGAGTACCACTATAAAAATATGCACAAAACTATCGTAAATGAACAAACAAAAAAGCTGAGAATAAAATTCTCAGCTTTAAATTGTTTATTTTAATTTTTCTTTGACATACTGACTTATAACCTTATTATCAGCACGGCCTTTAGTTTCAGCAGCAAGGGCTGCCATAACCTTACCCATATCCTTCATGGATGTAGCCTGAAGCTCATCAACAACTCTGTCAACTATGGCTTTAACCTCGTCCTCAGTAAGCTGTTTGGGAAGATATCCCAAAAGAACTTCTATTTCCTGATTTAACTGAGCTATAAGATCCTCTCGTCCACTCTTTTCAAAATCAGGCATAGAGTCACGCCTTTTTTTAAGCTCCTTGGCAATAACGTCAAGAACGCCTTCGTCATCGAGCGTAATCTTTTTATCCTTTTCAATCTGAAGTACTCCGCTTCTGATAAGCTGAACAGTATTTTTTCTTACTGTGTCCTTATCCTTCATAGCCTGCTTCAGATCGTCCATAAGAGTTTCCTTTAAAGACATTAAAATCACCTTTTGGTTTTCAGATTATCTGAATTTACGTTTTCTTGCAGCTTCAGATTTCTTTTTACGTCTTACGCTGGGTTTATCGTAATGTTCTCTTTTACGAACTTCTCCCATGATACCATCTTTTGCACAGCTTCTTTTAAAACGGCGAAGAGCACTATCTAAGGATTCATTTTCTTTTACCTTTACCTCTGACATGAATTTCCCTCCCTCCGATTGCTGAAATATACTACAATATAGTCCCGGGCATAGGTCTGCCAAGGCCATACTCATAGAATTATACACAAAATATTTACTCTCGTCAACAACTCTTTTTACTTAACTTTGGCAAATGCCTGCTCAAAGTCTGCAATTATATCGTTTACATCCTCAATACCTACAGAAAGTCTTATCATATCAGGGCTTACACCGCAGTCGATAAGCTCCTGATCTGAAAGCTGACGGTGAGTTGTGCTTGCAGGCTGAAGCACGCAGGTACGTACATCAGATACATGTGTAACAAGCTTTGCAAGCTTAAGTGAGTCGATAAATTTCTTTGATGCCTCTCTTCCACCTTTAACGCCAAAGCTCATAACTCCGCTCTGTCCTTTGGGAAGATACTTCATAGCAAGCTCATAGTATTTGTCATCCTCAAGACCGGGGTATTTTACCCATGCACACATTTCGTGATTTTTAAGATATTTAGCTATTTTAACAGCATTTTCACTGTGTCTTTCCATTCTTAAATGAAGAGTTTCGCAGCCAAGGTTTGTTATATATGTATTAAAGGGGCTGGGGGTCATTCCTGTGTTCCGCATTATCTGTGCTCTTGCTTTAACGATAAATGCACACTCGCCGAAGTTTTCAACATATCTTACGCCGTGATAGCTTTCGTCCGGCTCTACAAAGTCAGGGAAATTTCCGTTTGTCCAGTCAAAGTTTCCGCCATCAATGATTATTCCGCCAAGGGCTGTAGCGTGTCCGTCAATATATTTGCTTGTTGAATGAACAACGATGTTTGCACCAAGCTCAAGGGGTTTGCAAAGCACAGGTGTTGCAAATGTATTATCAACAATAAAAGGTACTCCAAGTTTTTTTGCAACTGCACTTAATTTATCAAAGTCAAGTACACAAACCGCTGGGTTAGCGACAGTTTCTGCAAAAACAGCCTTTGTGTTGGGCTTTGCAAGAGCAAGTATCTCTTCTTCTGAAGCATCCTGATCAAACATAATTACTTCTATACCCATATTTTTGAATGTTGTATTAAAAAGTGTTACGCTTCCGCCATAGATAGCACTTGAAGAAAGCACAGAATCACCCTGTTTGGCAATAGTCAAAAATGTTATCATTGTTGCCGCCATACCTGATGAAGTAGCAAGGGCCGCAACTCCACCCTCCATAGCCGCTATCTTTGCCTCAAAGGCATTGCTTGTAGGGTTTGCAAGGCGTGTATACATACATGTATCCTGCTCAAGGTCAAAAACCTTTGCAAGCTCATCACAGTTATCATAAACATAAGTTGTACTCATATGAAGAGGAAGCACTCTGGGGTCTGTATTTTTAGGTTCATAAGCACCCTGTACTGCCATTGTTGCCACATTCCAGTTTTTGTCCATAAATATTATTCCTCCTTCGTTTTTTATGATTATACTTTTTTTCGGAGAAAAATCAAATAGAAAATTGCGTAATATTTGTATTAGTGCTAAAATTTTTCAAAAGAAAGGATGTGCTTATATGGACAGATGGGATCTTTCACCCCTTTATAAATCATTTGACAGCCCGGAATTTACAAACGATATGGGGCTTATAAAAAAATATATTGAAGAAATAAACTCTATAGTATCTTCTGATGTTTCTCCTGAAGAAAAGACAGAAAAATATATAGCTGTACAGAATGCTTTTCAGGATAAGGCAGAAAGACTTATAGAATATGCCGCCTTACGCACAAGTGCAGACACAGGTGATGATGAAGCCTTCAAATATCTCGATACGCTTGAAAACATGCTTACGGAAACAACGAAGGCAGAAACAGCCTTTGCAAAATGGCTTTCCGAAACAACTGTACAAGAGAATACTCCCTTATTAAAAGAGCATCATTTCTTCCTTGAGGAAATAAGGAAAGAAGGCAGTCATCTGCTTTCTCCTGAGGAAGAGGCAGTATTTGCAAAAATGAGGATAACAGGCTCCTCTGCCTTTACAAAGCTTTGGGAAAATGCAAGTGCAGACCTTATGGCCAAATACACTATAGATGATAAAACTTATACTCTTCATATAGCTGAGATAAGGAACCTTGCCTATGACGCCGACCCCGCCAAAAGAAAAGCCGCATACAAAGCAGAGCTTAAAGCACTCGAGACCATAGCAAACCAGTCTGCGGCTGCTCTTAATGCCATAAAAGGCGAAGTAATAACCGAAACTAACTTAAGAGGCTATCAGTCACCCCTTCATATGACGCTTGAAGATTCAAGGATGGATAAAGATGTACTTCTTCCTATGATAGAGGCAATGACTGAAAGCATGCCTATCTTCAGAAAATACTTTATACGAAAGGCAAAAATGCTTGGTCACAAAGGTGCTCTTCCTTTTTATGATCTTTTTGCCCCTGTCGGCAATGCCAATATGGTATTTACCCTTGAAGAAGCAAAGCAGACCGTATGCGATAATTTCCGTACTTTCAGCGATGAATTGAGCGATTATGCAAAAATGGCTTTTGATAAAAACTGGATAGATATATATCCCCGAAAAGGGAAACGCGGAGGTGCCTTCTGTTGTAACCTTCACTCCATAAAAGAAAGCCGATTCCTTACAAACTTCACAGGCTCATTAAGCGATGTTATAACCTTTGCCCATGAGCTTGGTCACGGATACCACGGACATATGTTAAATAAGGAAACGTCCGTAAACAGCCATTACCCTATGCCCATAGCAGAAACTGCATCAACTTTCTGCGAAACTATTGTTAAAAACGCTCTGCTTAAAAAAGCGGATACAGACACAAAGCTTTTCATACTGGAAAATGATATTGCAGACTCCGCACAGATAATAGTTGATATACTCAGCCGTTTTATCTTTGAGGATGACTTCTTTGAAAAACGCAAAAGCGGTCCCCTTTCAGCAGATGAAATATCTGAAATCATGCTTAAGGCACAGGCTGAGACCTACGGTGACGGACTTGATAAGGATATAAGGCACAAATATATGTGGGTAATAAAGCCCCATTATTATGATGCAGATTATAACTACTATAACTTCCCCTACGCCTTTGGTCTGCTGTTTGCAAAGGGCTTATATGCCGAATATATCAAAAAAGGCCCTGCCTTTGCCAAAGACTATGATAAGTTATTAAGCCTTACAGGCAAAACTCTCCTAAAAGACCTTGCTCTTCCCTTCGGCATAGACATAACAAAAAAAGAGTTCTGGCAACTGTCACTTAAAACAATAACAGAGGATATAGAAACATTCTTGAAAATGACAGAATAAGCAAAAGCCTTGGTAACTATACCAAGGCTTTTATTATTACTTTCCTTTAAAAAGAGTATTGAGAAGTCCGCGTTTTATTACCTGCGCACCAACATTGATAAGCTGTTTTTCTATGCGATCACGGCGTTTCTGTGCTTCTTTTTCACGTTTTGCCTCTCTTTTTTCTCTTTCCTTTTCTTCTTTTTTACGCTGTCTTTCCTCTTCCTTAAGTCTGCGGGCTTCTTCCTTAGCTGCTTGCTTATCATCAGCGGCTTTTGCTTCTTCAGCCTCTTTATCCGCCTCTTCTTCCTCGGCTATGTCGTTAAGCACCTCATATGCTGACTCACTATCGATCGTTTCGTCATATTTAGCCATTCCGTCATTTTCCATAGCCATCTTTCGGCTTTCATCATCAGCCGCCGTCATAAGGCTCTGAGGACAGATAACTGCCGTTTTCTGTACTATCTGCGGTATACCCTCCTCATCAAGGCAGGAAACAAGTGCCTGTCCAACTCCAAGCTCGCCTATAACATCCTCCGCCTTAAAGGCAGGGTTTTCTCTGAAGGACTGAGCCGCTATTTTAACAGCTTTTCTGTCTGAAGGAGTATAAGCCCTTAATGCATGCTGTACCCTGTTTGATAACTGTGCAAGCACTTCATCAGGAATATCCCCGGGACTTTGTGTAACAAAATACACACCTACACCCTTTGAACGGATAAGCTTAACTACCTGTTCTATCTTCTGTAAAAGTGCCTTTGGTGCATCGCTAAAAAGCATATGCGCCTCATCAAAGAAGAATACTAATTTGGGCTTATCCATATCTCCCTCCTCGGGAAGTCTTTCAAAAAGCTCTGAAAGGAGCCAAAGCATAAAGCTTGAATAAAGCTTGGGATTACGCATAAGCTTAACACAGTCAAGCACGTTTACCATTCCCCTGCCTTCATCATCTGTCCTTATCCAGTCCATTATGTCAAGGTCAGGCTCACCGAAGAATAAATCTCCGCCCTGGTCCTCAACAGGAATAAGAGCTCTTGAAATACCGCCTAAAGACTGTGAGGATATGTTGCCATATTCAACAGTATATTCCTTCCTGTTATCGCCCACATAGCTTATTATAGCACGCAGATCTTTAAGGTCGTTAAGGAGAAGGCCCTTATCATCGGCTATACGGAAAATTATATTGAGCACTCCCGTCTGTGCTTCCGTGAGGCCTAATATTCTTGAAAGCAGGTCCGGACCCATATCAGACACGGTAACTCTTATGGGGTGTCCCTTTTCCTGATATATATCCCAGAATGTAACAGGGTATCCTCTGTACTCAAAGCTATCTCTGATACCGAATTTATCTATCCTTTTTTCCATACCCTCGTTTTGTTTTCCGGGTAAGCATATTCCTGAAACATCGCCCTTTGCATCACACATAAAAACAGGCACACCGGCATCGGAAAAGGATTCTGCCATTACTTTCATAGTTATAGTTTTACCTGTTCCGCTTGCACCTGCAATAAGACCGTGTCTATTAGCCATATTAAGATACATATTAACTTTCTCGCCCTCGGCAAGACCTAAATAAATATTTCCATCAAGATACATAGCACTGCCTCCTGTCATTTTTGTCTGTTATAAAGATTATACTATATCCGTCCGTTTTTCTGCAACAATACGGTTTTGTGCAAATTTATCATTTAATACAGTAACAAAAGCTTAATTTCTGCAAAAAATATTATTGAAATCAGCTCTTTGACACTTTATAATAGTAAAGCATAAAGGTTTGATTTTTACCTTACAAAGGAGATAATAAATATGAATGACTATTTAAAAAGCGTATACGAAGGTGTACAGAAAAGAAATCCCAATGAGCCCGAGTTTTTACAGGCAGTTTATGAGGTCCTTGAATCTCTCCAGCCTATAATTGAAAAAAGGCCCGAGTTTGTTAAAGCAAAGATCCTTGATAGGATAGTTGAGCCCGAAAGATTTATTCAGTTCAGGGTATCATGGGTAGACGATAACGGAGAAGTACAGGTAAACAGGGGATACCGTGTACAGTTCAACTCCGCCATCGGTCCTTACAAAGGCGGTATCCGTCTTCACCCTTCAGTAAACGCATCTATTATGAAATTCCTTGGTTTCGAGCAGATATTTAAAAATTCTCTCACAGGCCTTCCTATGGGTGGCGGCAAAGGTGGAAGCGACTTTGACCCCAAAGGCAAGTCAGATATGGAGGTCATGCGTTTCTGTCAGAGCTTTATGACAGAGCTTTCAAAGCACATCGGTGCTGATACAGACGTACCTGCAGGCGATATAGGAACAGGGGCAAGAGAGATCGGATATATGTTTGGTCAGTATAAACGTTTAAGAAACGAGTTCACAGGCGTGCTCACAGGCAAAGGCCTTTCCTACGGCGGTTCTCTTATCCGTCCCCAGGCAACAGGCTATGGTCTTTGCTATTTTACAGAGGAAATGCTCAACGCCAATGGCGATTCTTTTAAAGATAAGACTGTTGTTATTTCAGGTTCAGGTAATGTTGCTATCTACGCTACAGAAAAAGCAACTGAGCTTGGTGCTAAGGTTGTTGCTCTTTCAGACTCCAACGGATATGTTTACGATAAAGACGGTATCAAGCTTGATATAGTTAAACAGATAAAAGAGGTTGAAAGAAAACGTATAAGCGAATATGTTAAAGCTGTGCCTACAGCTGAGTACCATGAAGGCTGCAGAGGTATATGGTCTGTTAAATGTGATATCGCCCTTCCTTGTGCTACACAGAACGAGATCAACGGCGATGAGGCTAAAATGCTTATCGCTAACGGCTGTAAAGTTGTCGCAGAGGGTGCCAATATGCCTTCTACACTTGAAGCTATCAATGCTTATCTTGAAAACGGCATTTTATTTGCTCCCGCAAAAGCTTCCAATGCCGGCGGTGTTGCAACAAGCGGCCTTGAAATGAGCCAGAACTCTATGAGATATTCATGGACTGCTGAAGAGGTAGACGCTAAGCTTAAGCAGATAATGGTAAACATCTATAAAAATGCTTACAATGCTTCTGTTGAGTGCGGATGTCCCGGCAACCTTGTTGTAGGTGCCAATGCCGCAGGCTTCCTTAAGGTTGCAGAGGCTATGCTTGCGCAGGGCGTTGCTTATTAAGTATAAGGCCTTGGAGCTTTGCCCCAACACCATGCTTTTTCTTGGGCTCTGCCCAAACCTGCAAGCCTTTAAAAAGGCTTGAGCCAAACTTTAACTTAAAATCCCTATCCAAATGGATAGGGATTTTTGATTTTAAAAATTATGGCTGCTTCCGGTATTTATACCATTTTCCTCAAATAAGCGTACTATTTTTTCTATTTTATTAAAACACTCGTTATCATCAAGACTATCATCTCTTATTATCCTTCTTACCATATCAAGAAGCTGATAGCTGTTATTCTCAACTATTTTTGCAAAATCATAGTTATTATTTTTACAATATTCCATTATTTCTTTTTTCAAAAAATCTTCAATTATTTCAAGATATAATTTCATATAAGTCACCTCAAAATAATTTTAGCGAATTATTCGCTAAAATACAATAGCGACTTTTTCGCTATTGTATCTTTACTTTGAGGTGTTGATAATGTACCAAAGGATAAGAGATTTAAGAGAAGATAAAGATATGACACAAACACAGATCGCATCATATTTAAACTGCAGTCAAAGGATATATAGTAATTATGAGCGCGGCGATGTTGATATACCCACCGCAATACTTATAAAGCTCGCTATTTTTCATAACACCAGCACAGATTATCTTCTCGGACTTACAGACGAAAAAGCTCCTTATAAACGTAAATAAAAAGCCTGACTGATCACTTAACAACCAGTTAGGCTTTTTTGATATAACAAAATCCTTTATCGTTAAAATTTGCCTGTACGAGCCTCCGTTATATTTTTCTTCTATCAGGGTATGCTAACCTTAAATACGTGATGGAGGTTGCTTATGAAGAAAAACATCGGTAAAATAGACAGTTTTATACGTATAGCTATAGGGCTTACGGTACTTGGCTGCGGGACGGCCAGAAAATGCTGCTGCTCTATAATCATAGGAGCAATGACTGCCGCAAGCGGCATAACAAGCTTCTGTCCTTTTTTATATATGGCAGAGCTTAAAACAAAAATGCTCAGAGATAAATAATAAAGGCCGGGCTTACCGCCCGGCCTTATCAGCTTTTAATTAGCCATTTGCTCTACCAACGTACTCACCTGTACGTGTGTCGATTTTGATTTTTTCACCCTGGTTGATGAAAAGGGGTACAAGTACCTGTGCACCTGTTTCAACGATAGCGGGTTTTGTAGCACCTGTTGCTGTGTTGCCAGCGAAACCGGGCTCTGTGTCTGTGATCTCAAGCTCAACCTGGATAGGAGGCTCGATACCGAAAACCTGACCCTGGTATGAAAGGATCTTAACCATTTCGTTCTCTTTAACGAATTTGAGAGCATCGCCAACATCAACTGCACTAACAGCTATCTGGTCATAATTCTCAACATTCATAAAGTGGAAAAGGTCACCATCTGAATAGAGATACTGCATATCAAATCTGTCGATATGAGCTAAGGGCATCTTTTCAGTAGGTCTGAAAGTTTTCTCAACTACGCCGCCTGTTTTAAGGTTTTTGATTTTTGTACGAACGAACGCTGCACCTTTACCGGGTTTAACGTGCTGGAACTCTATTATAACATAGATTTCACCATCTAATTCGAATGTTTTTCCGTTTCTAAATTCACCTGCAGAAATCATAGATTATTCCTCCTCAAAAAATAACATATCCTGTATTAGTTTAAAATAAAAGTCATAATATTACAAGATATTTTTATAAATTAATCACATAAAATGCATTTTTAATGCTTCCAAACCTAAAATATAGCTGTTTACACCAAAGCCGCATATCTGACCGATGCATACAGGCGCCGTAACAGATGTTTTTCTGAATTCATCTCTTGCATGGATATTTGAAAGATGAACTTCCACAACAGGCAGGCCTGTTGAAGCGATCGCATCCCTTAAAGCATAGCTATAGTGGGTAAAAGCCCCGGGATTTATAACTATGCCATCTATCTCTTTAAAATAGCACTCCTGAAGCTTGTCTATTATGGCTCCTTCATAATTTGACTGGAAGGTCTCTGCCTCAAAGCCAAGTTCTTCACATTTTTCAAGTATGATCTTATTGAAATCATCAAGACTTTTTGTTCCATACACGCTCTTTTCCCTTATTCCCGTAAAATTAAGGTTAGGCCCATGTATGATACATACTTTTTTCATATTATCCCCTCCAGTTTTTCTATTATGTCCGCCGCAGCACTTTTAGGCACTTTTTTATCGGTATTTATGGTTATATCAGCCGCCTTTATATAAAGAGCATCTCTCTCTTTAAGAAGAGCCTTTATTTTAGAAAACTTATCTCCTCCCTCAAGCAGAGGTCTTGTGTTATCATTACGAAGATTATGGGCTATTTTACCCGGAGAAGCCTTAAGATAAACCACTACACCATTAGCTTTAAGCAGTTTCATTATCTCATCGTTTTTTACCATTCCACCGCCTGTGCCTATGACCTTATTTTTGCTTTCGCTTATTTCTTTTGCTACTTCAAGCTCAAGGGATCTGAAATATGGTTCTCCTTTTTTTTCAAATATATCCGTTATGGACATTTTTTCTTTTTGCTCTATGTATTTATCCGTATCAAAAAACTCATATCCAAGTTTTCTTGCAACTATCCGTCCGACAGTAGTTTTTCCGCT
>SVDG01000029.1 GCA_015057875.1 Lachnospiraceae bacterium
ATACGCTGTCAAAGAGGAAGGTGATTATAGTCTGTCCTCCCGAGCGCATGGTAAAATATGATGTATGGTTAAAGGCCTGTATAGGCATATAAATACCGATAGCTATAATAAGGAGTCGTGCTATTTCCTTTACCTCGTCTGTTGTGTTATAGAAATCAGGGAACACACCGCTTAAAGCGATTATTATAAGCCCGACAACAGAACAGCTTGTAACGGCAAAGAATATAAGCTTAACAGCGCTGTCTTTAGCCTTATCAAGCTCGCCTGCACCTAACTGCTGGCCGACTATTATAGACACAGCACTTCCCAGTGCCATAAACACCAGGTTAAAAAGGTTATATACGGTGGATGCGATGTTTACACCTGCTACTACATTAAGTCCGCGGATAGAATAGCACTGGATAAGGGTAGCGGTACCCATAGACCAGAGTATCTCGTTAAGTATAAGGGGTGTTCCTTTTTTAGTTATCTGCGCCGCAACATAGGGTGCTATTTTAAAGGAACGGTATAAGCCAACGGCATAGGGGTTTTTATCCTTGTTAAGGTGTGTCCAGCCGACACAAATACCCATTTCCACAAGCTTTGAGATAAAGGTTGCCAAAGCCGCACCTTTTACGCCCATAACGGGGAAGCCGAATTTACCGAAAATAAGTATGTAGTTAAAGACAAGGTTTGTTATAACGGCGGCGATACCTGCGATCATTGGAAGTACGGTCTCGCCGGTTTCACGCTGGGTGCTGGCATAGGCCTGTGCTATGGCGTGAGGGACGAGGATAAGTATTATAACGTCCAGATAATCGCGTGCGTATTTTAATGTAAGAGCAAGCTGGCCGGGGTTTTCCGCATCGTTAAGGAAAAGGGATATAAGGGTATCGCCTTTTAACTTAAAAAGAAGCGTTGCAACAGCACACATTATAATGCAGGCGATAAGCTTAAAGCGGAACGAATAGCGGATACCGTCAAAGTCACGGGTGCCGTAGTATTGGGCGCAGAATATACCCGCACCTGAGCAGGCACCGAATATGCATACGTTAAAAACGAATATAAGATGGTTGATGATGGATACACCGCTCATCTGCTCGGTACCTATCTGGCCTACCATCAGGTTGTCTAAAAGATTAACAAAGTTAGTGATGCCGTTTTGTACCATGATCGGTACCGCGACACTTAATACAAGTATGTAAAAGGCCTTGTTGCCTATAAACTTTCGCATGATATTACCTCCGAAGCATAATACAGTAAAGTATACGGTTTTTGCCATAAAAATGCAATAGATAAGACCTTGGGGACTTTGCCCCCAACACCCCCACCAACCTTTGAAAAGGTTGGATCCAAACTTTAACTGGCGGAACTTTGTTCCGCGGGAAAAACAAATGGCTACCCGAAAATGGGTAGCCATTTGTTTTTACTCCGCAAAGCGGAGCTTTGCCATTCAAAATTTAGGTCAAGCCTTTTTAAAGGCTTGCGGAGTCTGAGGCAGAGCCTCAGGGTTTAACTATATCATTTATGGAATAAACGTGAATCCTTACGTTTAGGCTCACAGGTGAAGTTTACGCCAAGGTGACGGAAGACGTCCTCATCAACAGCGGCGGGGATAACTGAAAGGTGCATCTCACAGCCTTTAAGCTTACCCAGCTGATTAAGTGCATGTGCGGCATTTTTATCCGTTACGGCACAAACGGAAAGCGCAACGAGCGTTTCGTCCGTATGCAGTCTGGGGTTAGCGTTTCCGAGATGATCGGTTTTTAGCTTCTGTATGGGTGTGAACACCTCTTTTGAAATAAGCAGTATACTGTCGTCTATACCTCCAAGCTCCTTAAGTGCATTGAGCAGGGCATTTGAACAAGCGCCCATAAGCTCGGTAGTACGTCCTGTAACTACCTTGCCATTCGGAAGCTCTATAGCTGCCGCAGGAGAACCTGTGCGATTTTCCACCTCAAGAGCTTTATTTACAATAGTCCTGTCTGCCGCAGTAACGCCTGCCTGATTCATAACAAGCTTGAGCTTATAAATCACCTCTTCAACATCCTTGCCGTCTGCCTGCTGTCTTAAGGCTGTGTAATATCGCCTTATTATCTCGTCTTTTGCGGCAGAGCATACAGCTTCATCGTCATAAATACAGTTGCCAACCATATTAACACCCATATCCGTAGGTGACTGGTAACGGCTTTCACCGTATATCTTTGTAAAAATAGCCTTAAGCAGAGGGAAGACCTCCACATCACGGTTATAGTTAACGGCAAGCTCACCGTGTGCCTCCAGATGGAAGGGGTCTATCATATTAACATCGTTAAGGTCTGCTGTAGCCGCCTCATAGGCAAGGTTTACAGGATGCTTAAGGGGCAAATTCCAGATAGGGAAGGTCTCAAACTTGGCATATCCCGCATTGTTGCCGCGGATATGCTCATTATAAAGCTGTGAAAGACAGGTAGCCATCTTTCCGCTTCCGGGTCCGGGTGCAGTTACGATAACAAGTGAACGTGTAGTTTCTATATAATCATTTCTGCCATAGCCCTTATCGCTTACGACCGCATCTATATCGGAAGGGTAACCCGCTATGGAATAATGTCTGTAGGTCTTTATACCGAGGGACGCAAGATGACGCTCAAAAACCTCAGCCGCCGCCTGACCATCAAAACGGGTAAGCACAACACTGCCTACATAAAGGCCGTAGTCCCTGAAAATATCTATAAGCCTTAAAACGTCCTGTTCATAGGTGATGCCAAGGTCACCCCTTGTTTTGGGCTTTTCTATATCGCCGGCATTGATGGCGATAACTATTTCTGCCTTATCTTTAAGTTCGAGAAGCATACGCATTTTGCTGTCCGGCTGGAAACCAGGCAATACCCTTGATGCATGGTAATCATCAAAAAGCTTACCGCCGAACTCAAGGTAAAGCTTGCCGCCGAACTGTTCTATACGCTTTATAATCTCCCTTGACTGGGTGACAAGATATTTATTATTGTCAAAACCTTCAGTTTTCATCATTGATCACCTCTTAAATACAAATCCTTTTTATTATACCATAAAAGCAGAAGGAAAAAAGAACAAAATACTATATTTTTTATAACAATAAAAAATAAAAGCATATTTAGAAAAATAAAACTAACAAAAATATATTTTTTGTGGTATAATATAAAAATATATTTAATATCAGAAAAAATTATAAACAGGGCTTAGGAGCATTGTCTGCACCATAACAGCAGGCAGTATAATAAAACCAAGGGGGATAATATAATATGTATATAGACAGAAGGGCACAAAAAACGATAATGGCTTTGAACGAAAGCTTTATTGGATTGCTGAAGGAGAAGCCTTTAGGCAGGATAACCGTAAAAGAGGTGTGTGAGAAAGCAGATATATACAGAAGCACATATTATCGCCACTTTACTGACCCCCATGACCATGCGTTAAGCATGCTTCGTGCTATACTTTACGATGCAAAGGACTGTATTGTAAGCCATACTGAAAGAATAGATATACTTGACGGAACAAAAAAATTCTGCAGGACATTTTATGACAACAAAGAGGCCTACCTTGTTTTAAGGGACAGCATACACGCAAACGAATATTCCGATATGGTAGAGGAGATATTCAAATGGAGATTCCTTCCTTTCCTTGGTATAAAAAGCGGATATTTCGACAGCGAAAGCGAGGAGTATATGTTTAACTACACTATGAATGCCGCACAGTCTGTTATTGCTAACTGGCTTAAGAATGATTCCGAAAGGATAACCCCCGAAAAAATGGCAGAGTTTTTACATAAAACAGTATTCAGCATCCTTACAGTTGACGAAAGAGTTGCATAAAGAACAGATACCGTTTTTTAGGGGCGCTGAGATAAGAAAACATAGATTATCTGAAATAGATGATTTTATGCATATTCACGGAAGGGTTCCGCAGGCATCCTTTGACTTAGGCTGTCAAGGAAGCCTGACAAAGAATAGGCAAAAATCAGCATTTCAGGGAGCATGGTTTCTTATCTCAGTGCCCCTTTAAAGGCGGTATTTTTATTTTCTTGTTTATACGCTTTTAGTAGGTTATACTGTAAATAAGAAGTTTTTGAGGAGGATAAGTATGAAGATCTCTAAAAAGGATGCCCTTATGTGGTTTGATTTTATCTCATCTTTTGACGAGGAAGAGGAGATAGCACCCAAGCTTATGGAAATAGCTTACGCTGCCTTTGCCCAGATAGAGGCGGCAGTTGACGATATACACGAAAAACTTAAAGCCGAGATAAAAGGCCTCAAAAGCCTTAACGGAAGGACGCTTTATGTAGGCAGGGATGATAAATTCCCCGCAGGCTGCAGGAGCTGTCTTTTAGGCACGGGACTTAGTGCCATAAGAAAAACGAACAAATGCAATATAGAATGTAAATTCTGCTATAACTACGGCGAGCTTGATATGATACCCCCCATCGGCGAGGGTATGTGGGAAATAGGCGGAACAAAGTTTTATGAAAAAGACCTTGACCTTCTGCTTTCAATACAGAAAAAGCCTACAGGTATATCCTACGTTTATCTTGAGCCGTTTATGGAGATAGAGAAATATTACGGCGTTATAAAGAAATTCCATGATGCAGGCATACACCAGCATATGTATACCAACGGTATACTTGTAAACGAAGAGAATGCAAAGGCTCTTGCTGAGGCCGGTCTTGATGAGCTTCGCTTTAACTTGGGAGCAACAAACTGTGCGGATAAGGTCATAGAAAACATCGCGGTAGCGAAGAAATATATCAAATATGTAGGTATCGAAACACCTATGACTCCCGAGTTTTTTGAAAAATTCTTTGAGAAGAAGGATAAAATACTTGCAACAGGCCTTGATTTCATTAACTGTGCGGAGCTTCATCTTAACGATAACAATATCTGCAACTACGAAGGCGAAAATATGTATTTTTCACGCCTTGGATACCTTTCTCCCATTTGGAGCAGGGTGCTTACACTTAAATTTATGAAAATAGCCGATGATGAGGACTGGGATATAGCCGTACACGACTGCTCCAACCATACTAAATTTGCAAGGAACCTTAACCTTTGCGATAAAGAGGGGAAATGGTTTGGTGCAAGCGGATACACGAGTGAATTTGCGAGGATACCTTTCTGGGCGTTTTTACCCGTGTTAGGTGATGATGAGTTTAAGTTTTTGGAGGAGGAAGAGCTTCCTGAAGGCTACAGGCCCGGGGAGATAATTTACTGATAAGGAGGACAAGGCGGATGTCTGAAAAAGAGTATAAATTCAGAGGAAGAGATATAACAGAAAAATTCAATGCTATGATCGACGGTGTTGTGGCATTGCTTGTTAAACAGTTAAATATCCCCGAGGAGGATGCAAGGCAGATGTTTAAGGATTCAAAAATCTTCAGTGACCTTGAAAATACCGAAACGGGCTTCTGGGCCGGTACAGCGGAATATATAGTTGATTATTATTTTGAAGAGATAGGGATAAAATACTGATGAAAAACTACATACACAAGGTACAGTATTACGAAACGGATAAAATGGGCATAACCCACCATTCAAACTACATAAGGTGGATGGAGGAGGCAAGGATAGATTTCCTTGAGCAGAAAGGCTTCGGATATGACAGGGTGGAAGAACTTGGCATAATATCGCCTGTTGTAAGCGTTGAGTGTAAATATAAGGCGGTAACCAAATTTGCCGAAGAGGTCGAGATAGTTGTTTTTGTGGAAAGCTTCAACGGCATAAGGCTTACCCTCGGATATGATATGAAAAACAGAGAAGGTAAAACGGTATGCATTGCAAAAAGCGAGCATTGTTTTATGGACGACAAAGGTAAAATAATAAATATTGCCAAGGTATGTCCTGAGTTTTTTGAGGCAATAAATGAGTCATAAAAGGTAAGCCTGCTTGCGCCCGTATGGAATTTGTGAGATAATTGAGGAAAAGAAAATTATATAAAAAACCATTTTATGAAATAATGAGTTTATATATCCGGAAGGAGGATGCGTTATGGGATTGATCAAAGCGGCGTTAGGGTCTGCGGGTGGTGTTTTAGCGGATCAGTGGAAGGATTACTTCACATGTGATTCAATGCCTGCAGATGTTCTTATTATGAGAGGCAGGAAAAAACAGTCCGGTCGTTCAAGTAATAAAAAGGGTGATGCAGATATTATAACAAACGGTTCTGTTATTGCTGTGGCTGAAGGCCAGTGCATGCTTATAACAGAGCAGGGCAAGATAGTTGATGTTTGCGCAGAGCCCGGTGAATATACATACGATATGTCTACAGAGCCTTCTGTTTTCTCGGGAGATCTTGGCGAGGATATCAAGGCGGTATTCCGTAATATAGGCAAGCGTTTTACATTCGGCGGCGAAGCACCCAAGGATCAGCGTGTTTACTACGTGAATACAAAAGAAATTATCGGAAATAAATACGGCACACCTTCTCCCATACCCTTCCGTGTGGTTGATGAAAGGGCGGCTATAGATATAGATATTTCTGTACGCTGCTTTGGTGTTTACAGCTATAAGGTAGTTAACCCTCTTTTACTTTACACAGCACTAAGCGGAAATGTGGCAGATGTTTACACAAGAGATAATCTTGACGGACAGCTTAAGAGTGAGCTTTTGACAAAGCTTCAGCCTGCTTTTGCAAGGATATCTGCAATGGGGGTTCGTTATTCTGCGATCCCCGGCCATACAGCAGAGCTTGCTGATGCGTTAAGAGAGGAGCTTACAGCTGACTGGAGAGATGGTCGCGGTATCGAGATGCAGTCTATCGGTGTTTCTTCGATCAAGGCCAGCGAGGAAGATGAAAAACTCATAAAAGAGATGCAGCGTGACGTTGCATATATGGATGAAAGACGTGCGGCAGGCCGTCTTGCAGGTGCAAGAGCGGCGGCTATGGAGGCAGCGGCAAATAATCCCAATGGTGCAATGATGGGCTTTATGGGTATGGGTATGGCGGCAGGTGTCGGCGGTATGAGCGAACAGCAGCTGTTCCAGATGGCAAACCAGAAAGAACAGGCTCAGGTGTCTTCGGGCTGGACATGTGCATGCGGTCAGGGCGGAAACACAGGTAAATTCTGTCAGAACTGTGGTAAACCTATGCCTGCTCCCAAAGGCGCAGATGGCTGGACTTGTAGCTGTGGAGCGGTAAACAAAGGTAAATTCTGTGCAGAATGCGGAAGCAAGAAGCCTTCAGGTGTTCCTCAGTATAAATGCGATAAATGCGGCTGGGAGCCAGAAGACCCTACAAAAGCACCTAAATTCTGTCCCGAATGCGGTGATCCCTTTGATGCGGGAGATATTGTAGGATAATAAAATTTTTAAAGTATAAAAAGAGCTGTATCTGGCTATTAAGCCTGATACAGCTTATTTTTTTTCTGCAATATAGATATATCAACTGTGTGTATTTGTTAAAACCGATAATATATTGTCTATGAGCTTGGCATCGTTTCTGTTGTGCTCAGTTATTTCTATGACTTTAACATCGGGATGATTTACGATATCCGGCCAGTTATCTTCGGCCGGGGCCTGCAAAATCCCAAAAATCGGGATATTTTCGTCCAGCGATTTAAGCACAGCTTCATGGAACAAAGCGGCATCAGCCTCGTGGGGGCCCAGTTCATCCATAACGATAAGAGAACAGCCTGAGCATTCGGATAGTATTTCACAGCCCATACGGTCAAACCTGTCTGATACATTTGCACCGGGTTTTCCGCATACAAACAGCAGATTGTCTTCGTCTGGTGTTTTTTCTTCTCCCATGCGGAATATGTGGACAGAGCAGCTGTCTTTAAGATATTCATTTGTCCTTACGGTAAAAAAGCCTCCGATATTACCTGTATATCGTTTAATAACTTTTTGGATAAGGGTGGATTTGCCGACCTGTTTTTTGCCGGTGAGAAAAATATGACGGATCATAAAAGTCCTCCTGTTTTTAAGCTATCTGCGTGTATTTATATCCCGAATTCCATCTTACGGTAGTCGGGACGCTCTGTTTTATTGCGTACGTCCCACAATATCCTTCCATAGGAGGACTCGGTAACTTCTTTTATCAGTCCGTCTTCATTTACATGGGCATTAAGCCATTCCATGATCTTTTTTGCATTTGCTTCGGAATGCTCTTCAGTCGGTAACATCTGCTCCATAAGAAAATCCACGTATTCTTCATCAGGAGCTATCAAAGTTTCCTGCAGACGGTTTTCATAGCTGGTTTCGGGGTAATAGCCCATAAGAAAAAGTACGTTGAAAAGGGAATAAAACCAGCGGCCTGTCCATTGAGGAGAAGCTTTCCTTCCAAATACCTCCTGCATTATCTGCTCCCTTAAAAGGTTGTATCCGCCCAGGTGTGTTATGTTACAGCACCAGCCACGGCTCATCTGGATAGATTTTGTAAGACCGTCTATGCCGTGGATAGCAGGGGTCATAGAGCTGAACACCAGATCAAAGGCACCCTTGTAGCCTTCTTTTTCCAGATCCATGGACTGAAAATCACAGGTACGGAGTATGGCGTTTTTGATCCCTTCATCACTTATATATTCCATTCCATGTGCAACCATTTTTTCGGATATATCAAGACCCACTACACGATGCACACGCTTTGCAAATGCTGCGGCAAAGCGGCCGGGTCCACAGCCTATGTCCACTATTTCAAAGTTTTCCTGCAACAAACCTTTATTTTCAAGATATGTTATTGCACTTATAACGCGGTCATCATTTTTGGGGGTGCTTTTGTGTTTCTTTTTCCAGAGCTCTGCACGCTGATCCCATTTTTTTGCGGTGCGGGACGGATTATCAGTGTGAGGTGTATCCTGAAGTGAAAAGAAATAAGCCAGATCCTGTGCATTGGCTAAACCTTTCAGGGAATATGATTTTATTTTGTTTTCCATTTGCTTTATACCTCCTTAAGACTATTGGCTTCAAGGCCCTTTACGGGCAGGCAGATGGTTCTTTCTACACCGTATCTGTCGCGTGTTGTAAAAACATCCATCTCAATACCGTATACAGACTGAAGGCTTTCGCTTGTTATGACTTCCTTGGGAGGGCCAAAAGCAGCAACGGATCCTGCTTTCATCATAAGAGCCTTAGTGCCAACGGAAAAAGGATGCTCAGGGCTATGGGTAGACATAATGATACAGTAGCCGCGTTTTGCAAGATCACCTATGACCTCCATAAGAAGCTGGTGGTTTGCGTAATCTAAATTTGCCGCAGGCTCGTCCATAACAAAAATTTTAGCAGACTGACATATTGCACGGGCGATAAGTATAAGCTGACGCTGGCCGCCGCTTATGGCTGTATATTTT
The DNA here is from genome assembly GCA_015057875.1 of Lachnospiraceae bacterium. Lineage (GTDB taxonomy): Bacteria > Bacillota > Clostridia > Lachnospirales > Anaerotignaceae > SIG274. The sequence goes on from SVDG01000029.1 coordinate 9,275, forward strand.
TTGTTGGCCAGATGCAGGGCATTTACTTTTTTAAGAGCCTCAAAGGCCGCCTCGCGGTCTGCTGTTTTAGGGGTCTCAAAGGAAGAAAAGTGTGAAGCACGCCCCATGATAACTATATCCAGAACCGTATAGGCAAAAACAGGTGAATGATACTGGGGGATGTAGGCTATAAGGTTAGCACGCTCCTTGGTGGACATATCTCTTATATCACGGCCATCTATCGTAATACTTCCTTTGCTGATAGGGATGGAACCGAGCATCAGCCTGAAAAGAGTGGTCTTTCCGCATCCGTTAGGGCCTACAAGGCACAGCACATCTCCGCTGTCAGCATAACAGCTTACGCCTTTAACAATATCGCCGCTGCCGTAACCTCCGTATACATCTTTTATTTCCAAAAGCATATCTTATGTACGCTCCTTCCGTTTGATTATAAGGTAAATGAAAAATGGAGCACCTAAAATGCTTGTAACTACGCCAAGGGGCAGCTCCATAGACAATACGGAACGGGCTATATCATCCATGATAACAAGGTAGCCTGCACCGAGTATTGCACTTGCTGGGATAAGGCGACCGTAATCAACGCCTACCAGTGCCCTTGCAAGGTGAGGTATCATAAGACCTACCCAGCCTATCATACCGCCGAGACATACGGCGGCAGCACTTAACATAGTTGATGCTGCGATAAATATCATCCTGTATTTTTTGATGTTTATACCTAAACTTCTTGCTTCCTCTTCATCCAGAGTGAGCAGATTTATCTGCCAGCGGAAAATAAGGATAAGACCAAGGCCTATCACCATAGGCAAAAAGCTCCAGCGGAAGGACGCCATGTTTGTTTTTGTAAGGCTTCCCATAAGCCAGAAAGTTATCTGCTGAAGGACATCGTTGGGGTCTGCCACATATTTGATCATAGTAACGCCTGCGTTGCAAAGTGACATTATCATGGAGCCTGTAAGCACAAGGCTTAATGTATGTGAATGTGCTGATTTACGGCTTATAAGATAGGAAGCAAAAACCGCTGCTATGCCTCCGGCAAAGGCTGATACCTGTATTAAAGCATCAGATGCGCCCAACATTATGGCAAAGGCGGCACCCAGGCTTGCGCCTGATGAAACACCAAGGATATCGGGAGATACAAGGGGGTTACGGAACATACCTTGGTAAGTAGAGCCTGCTACGGCAAGAGATGCCCCGATAAAAACAGCGGAAAGTATACGCGGCAAACGAATGTTCCAGAAGATAGTAACGGCCTGTGGCAGCAGATCACCTGTATAGCCGAATTTTGATAAAAACGCCATTATTACCTGCGAAGGGGATAAAGGATAATAACCTACACCGAATGAAAGCAGTATGACAACAACTAACAGGATAAACATTCCTGTCATTAAAAGCCTATAGCGTCTTCGCTGGATGGCTTCATTTTTAATTTCGATATGTGCTGAACTCATTTAACTTCTCCTGTTTTATGCTTGACGAACTATTTTGACCGTGCTATACTTTCAATACGTTATATTTTAAAAAGCAATTCGCTTTTAAAAACATAACGCAATTATATCGTAAAAACTCCGCTATGTCAATCGGGATGAATACCTTATTGCGGAGCAGAAAATCGAAAAGGAGAATGAATATGATAAAAAATAAGCGACTACTTGCTTTACTTATGGTTATTATAATGGTAACGGCCTTGTTGAGTGGCTGTGCACAGGCGGATAAGTCCGGAACTGAAGGGAGTGAAGCTTCTGCTGCCCGTGAGATAACAGATATGGCAGGGCGTACTGTTACTGTGCCTGCGGCTGAAGATATAGAAAGTGTTTTTTCTGTAAGTACAGCTTCTGCTATCATGCTTTATATGGCGGCACCGCAAAAACTTTTAGGATGGAACTATGAGCTTAACGATATGGAAAAAGCTATTATCCTTGAGGAGTATCACGATCTTCCCAGCTTTGGTATGGGCGATGCCATAAACTATGAGGCTGTTATTATGGCTGCTCCTGATATTGCCGTAACGTGCGGTAAAATAAATGATGCGATAATTTCCGAATGCGAAACGATGACAGAAAAACTCGGTATACCTGTTGTTGCAGTGGACAGTGACCTTAATAAGTCTGCAGAGGCTTTCCGCTTTATGGGTGAACTGCTTGGAGAAGAAGAGCACTGTGAAAACCTTGCCCTTTATGTAGAGGAGCTTTTTGAGGATATAGATAAACTTGCAGGAATACCTGAAGAAGACAAGGTTCGTGTATACTTCGGTAACGGTGAGGATTCTCTTGAGACTGCACCAAACGGTTCTTCTCATGCCCAGATACTTGATACTATAAATGTTATAAATGTTGCGGATCTTGAGATAGGCGATGGTTCACGTGTTCAGGTCAGTGCAGAACAGTTAATTGCATGGGATCCTGATGTTATCGTTGTTAATGGTGAGCCTAAAGCAGGAAAAAGCGGAGGAGTTGCGGCTGAAGATATACTTAATAATCCAAACTATGCAACCCTTGAAGCTGTAAAGGAAGGCAAAGTATACGGAACACCAAGTGCACCTTTCGGATGGATAGACCGTCCTGCAGGGCCTAACCGCCTTATCGGAATGCGCTGGTTCCCTGCTATTGTCTATTCTGATTATCTTCACTGTGATGTTGAAGAAGAGGTTCATAAATTTTTTGAACTTTTCTATCATATTGATATGACTGATGAACAGATGGATGCCCTCCTTAAAGGTACATTATAATTAAGATACTATTTAACGAAAGCCCGGAAGCAGTTTTTTCCGGGTTTTTGAGTTGTTGTTTGAATTTATTGTTTGTCTGTGATATTATTGATAACACATAAACCACGATTTTTACAGGAGGAAGATCGATATGACGGCTGCATTGATCATTTCTGCCGGAAGGACTGAGCGAAAAGACCGTTTTTCGCCGGAAAGGCAGATAGGAAAAATTTCTGCGATCGAAAGGATCACGCTGCTGTTCAAAGTGGCTGGTATACAGAGGATAGTTGTGGTCGCAGACGAGCAGGAGCTGCCGCAGAAATTTGTTTCTTCCATGAATATTGTTTTCCTGACTGTATCTGCAAACGGAGAAATGCTTGACAGCATTAAGCAGGGGTTACGTTATCTGCATAATAAATGCAGTGAGGTCATTGTTTCTTATGTGGATGTGCCTATGTTTTCGCTGGAAACAATACAGACGCTTATGGATGCGGATGAAGATGTGTGTATACCGTCTTATAAAGGACACTGCGGGCATCCGATACTGCTTAGGGAAAACTGCTTTGAGGATATAATTTCATATAGTGGTGCAGATGGATTAAAGGGAGCCATTGAAGCATCAGCCATCAGAAGAAAAATAGTTGAGGTCGATGATGAAGGTATCTTAACAGAGGCTCAGGCCAGCACATCCTATGAAAATCTTGCGGCTGACCACGAGATATCCAAGATGAGGGCTTCAGTACGAATAAAGATAAGCAAAGAAAAGGAGTTTTATGGTCCCGGTGCTCATCACCTGCTGCAGCTCATAGAAGAGCTTGGCTCTCTTTCAAATGCCTGCCAGCATATGGGTATGTCATATACAAAGGGACGCAAGGTCATATCCACGATGGAAGAGCAGATGGGAACACCTATGCTTGAAACACAGCAGGGAGGAAAGACAGGCGGAGGATCACGCCTGACAGAGGAAGCAAAAAAGCTGATGGCCTGCTACAGTGCTTTTCAGCAGGAGGCCGATACGCTTTTGCAGGAGATATTTAAAAAGCACTTCTCTGAAATTATTGAATAAATAAGATGGCATAGCCTGAAGCGGCTATGCCATTTTGTTATGCAGTAATTGTGTTACTGTGCGGATCTGTTTTACAGCGGAAGCATTATTCTGAGTATAAAAATATTATTGCTTGTTTCAAAAGAACAAATACCACGAAGACTTTCTGTAATAGCGCGTATGCTGTAGCAGCCGTAGCCATGGTTTTCTCTTTGGGATACAGGAAGGCCTCCTTCAATAACTATTTCGCCCGAATAAGGGTTTTTTATCTGGATAAGTAATTTGTTCTGTTTAACTTCGCAGTATAGCTCTATCCATCTGTTATTAGCCAGCTTATCGACAGCATTAAGGGCATTTTCCAGACCGTTTGAAAGCAGTGCACAAAGCTCTGTATCAGATACCGAAAGAATGTCTGACAGCTTAGCTTTTATTGTTAAACTTATACCCATACGCTCGGCTCTTTCCGAAAAAGAAGCGCAAAGCATATTGACCAGCTCATTTTCGCAGAAGTATTTTGGCGTGATATATTCTATATCTTCCTGTACTTTACGGATATATTCTTTAGCTTGCTGTACTTTGTCTGTAGATAAAAAACCATCGATGGCAGTCAGATGATGACGCATATTGTGCTGATAGATGCTTGTCTGCAGCTGTGTTTCGTTAAGAAAGGCGATCTGCCCTTTGGCGGCGTCCAGATGTTGGCTTAATGCCGCCTGAGAAAGCTCCAGTTTCATAGAGTTATTTATTGTACGCAAGGAGTAGGCAATGATCAGATAAACGCATATCATTATTATAAAAATAACAAAAAGCAATGGATAATTGCGTGAAAGAGCACCGTTATCGTTGTAATAGTAATTGATCATCCATACAAGTACGGTAAAAAGCACAGGCACAAGAGAGAATACCCACCAGTTGACTTTAAGTTTTTCTATTACCATCCTGTGATGTTTCTTTATAAATTTATGATACAGGATAAAGTATACACAGAAGAGCAGTACTCTTAATATATACGCAAAACCGTAACTTCTGAAGGTGATGTCATTGATAAACTGCACCACATTGTTGATCACGATAAATATGTTTATCCAGAACCATACATTAAAAAAGGTCTGGGATATTTTATCCTTTGAAATGAACAATATCATTAAAAAATATGGAACTGCTATAGTAAAGAGCATCAGCATCCTGAATGTATAAAGGCCGAAGCTTAGGATGATATAGGAGTTGAATGCCATGCAGACAAGTGTGACCAACAAAAACCAGAGGTTTGCCTGTTTTGGCGGTATACGGTAGCTGCACATGGAATAGGCATTGAGAACACATATTATCAATGTAAAAAATATAGGAAATACCGTCATCAGATTATCCACGATCATTCCCCCTCTTCTGCAAACAACAGATCAACATAGTCCTTCTTAAGCTGGGAATACATAAGACGCGATACGGGAAGGCTTTTTCCTGTAAAGGTACGTATACCGGAAAGAGAGAACTCTGCTATCTGCAGCATATTTACGATGTAGGAACGATGGGTACGCATAAATTCAGGCCTTGATAACAATGCGTCTTCATAATCTTTCATAGCACCGGGTATCTCGCGTACCGTTCCGTCTGAAAGATTGAAATAAAGGTGTTTATTTATTACCTCTACATAAACAAGCTTTGAAAAAGGTATACGTACAAGAGAGGTAGAGGTTTTTATTGTCAGGCTTTCCTGAAGCTTTTCCTCTTCGCGTAAGATAGAGTCCAATACAGGGAAAAGTATATCCTTGGTTATGGGCTTAAGCAGATAGTCCATGGCCTTTACGCCATAGCTCTGGTAAGCGAAGGCGGGAGTTGATGTAAGAAAGACTATTTTTGCTGAAATATCAAAGCTTCGTATATCGCGGGCGGCGGCTATGCCGTCTATGCCGGGCATCATTATATCAAGTATGTATAGTGTGAAGCGTTCACTTTTTGCTGCAGTCAGCATTTCGTCAGCATTAGAGAAGCTTTTTAAGTGTAAGGAGACGTTTCTTTCCTGCTGATAGCTGTCCAATACATCCAATAAGGCTTTTAATTCTTCATTATGATCCTCACATACTGCAATATACATTTTTATCGCCTCCCTTACAAAATAATATAAAATCTCATTCTAATTCTATCATATCTTTATAAATATAAAAAGGCAAATAAAAAAATACGGTAGCTTTAGCTACCGTATTTGATTCTTGTTATCAATAATCTTCATAAACGGTAGTATATATCTCTCCGTCTATGCACTCAAATGTTACTGCATCGGAGTATGCGTAATTGCCCATTGCATCCCACATCTCAAACACCATTGAGTATTCTCCGTCAAAAAGAGGAGCCTCGCCAAAAGATGTATCAGCTGTAACGATTATTTCATCTACAGTATACATCTCAAAATCATCATCGCCGCTATATGAAGCTAACTGCCATATAGTTGTGATAACATCGCCTTCCTCAAGCAGGCGGAGCTCTTTTGAAGCCATACCGCTGTCATCAAGGCCTTTTGATGCACCTATGATATCCCACTGCTCTATATTGAAGTCATAAGCTACCTGGAGGTTATATTCTTCGCCGTTAAGAAGTATCGGTACTGAATAGAGGTTGTAGCCATCGCCCTCAAATGAAAGCTCCATATAAACAAGGCAACCGTCTATAGCACCCCATACGCCGCGGAAGTTATCATAGAAAATACCGTTATCCCAGTCGGCCGTAAGGTCGTTATCTGTGCCAAGATACATCATGGCATCATTTTCTTCTTCTACATAGAACAACGAGAAACCGATGCCTGCAAGTATATCATAGGCTTCTTCTCCAAGGGTAAGGAATGCTGTTCCCTCATCGTTAACGTCAAGGGGCGCTCCGTCCCAATCTGTATCGGCAAGAGTTATTACATCGCTGACCTCATTTATATCAAGAGATGCAAGGTACTGCTCTGCTTCAGCTGTGAGCTCGCCTGTAAGTCCGTAGGCATAAAGGTGTTTGAAGGACTCGCCTGTACCAACATAAGAGTATCCGTTAAAATCGTTAATATCGCCGTTATATGAATAGTAACAGCTAAGGCCTGTTGCCTCGCTCCTGTAAGGACCTGACACCTGATAGAGTACACATTCATCAAGGGCGTCACATACATCCTGTGCTGAAGGGAGCATCCATGCAGTCTGTCTTGCAAGGTGGCCTAAGTCTACCATGTTTGTATAGCCCTGTTCACGGGTATTTCCGCCGTAGTTTTCGCTCTGGGCTGCCGCACGGCCAAGCTCTGCGAAGAATGCGGGATCCTCTGCTGCTGCGATAAAGGCTTCTTCACCAAAGCTTTCGTATGCATCAAGAAGAGGTGATATTTTTGAAAGATCTGTTAAAGATAAGGTAGCCTGTTCGTGTGTACCTACTGCTTCACAGCCCTCATAATAGCTGTTGCAAATAGCTACGCCAAGGTCGGCTCCGTCAATTGCAGGGTCTTCGGCAAGAGCACCAAGCCAGCCTGAATATAACCAGCCGTTGCCGGGCTCAACTTCTTCGGAGGCTACGAGATATTTTGAGAAATTGCTGAATACAGAAGCTACATCTATGGTAGCCATAAGGCATGTATCAAAACCAACAAGCTCAAGGGCAGGGTCAATATCGTCTACGCCAAACACTGCATCAAAGGCCTGATACATCTCATAAAGATCAAGTGAATCAAAGCCATATATCTCATCAAAGGC
>SVDG01000030.1 GCA_015057875.1 Lachnospiraceae bacterium
GAGGATAAGGAGGACTTTTATCCTTATCAGCTTAGCGGTGGCCAGCAGCAGAGGGTATCCATAGCAAGAGCCCTTGCACTCAACCCCAAGGTGCTTTTCTTTGATGAGCCCACAAGCGCCCTCGACCCTGAGCTTACAGGGGAGATACTTAAGGTAATACGTCAGCTTGCAGAGGAAAATATGACGATGGTCATAGTTACCCATGAGATGAACTTTGCCCGCGATGTATCAAACCGCGTTGTGTTTATGGATGGTGGAGTTATTGTTGAAGAGGGTGACCCTGAGGAGGTCATAAATAACCCTAAAAACGAAAGAACAAAACAGTTCCTTCGCCGTATTCAGGGATAAGATAAAAAGAACAAAGCCTGTTTCTTACGAAACAGGCTTTTATAGTTATATATTAAGTAGTATTACCGATATCATTATAGCGCCTATGGCTAACCACTGGTGCTTTTTAAGTTTTTCGTTAAATAAAAGTATTCCGGCTAAAGAAAGTACTAATATAGTACCAACGCCCCTTGTGGGATAAGCTATTATTGCAGGGACATCGTTAAGGGCGAGGAGCAAAAACTTTGATGCAAAAAAGTTTGGTATACCTACGCCTATGCCAAAAAGTAATTCCTTTAAACCTATTCTTTCTTTGCGCTTAAGCATAAGCATAAAGCATATTATGCCGGCTACCGTGAATGTGAAGAAGAGGAAAAGGGATTCATAAACAGGGTTTCCGTATGCGTTGAATATTTTTGCCGAAACTGTTGCAGTACCCTCTATAGCAAAAAGTGCTATAAGCAGAGCTTTTGAAGCTGCGTTTGTATTGCTTTTATCATAGTTTATAACTATAATGGCGGCGATCGCTATGGCTGAGCCTATAAGCTTTAACACTGTAGGCATTTCTTTAAAAAGCACTATGCCTGCGGCAAGGGGGATAAGAAGTCCGCCTATCTGCGAGAAAGCACTTGTAAGCACAACGCCGTTTTTGGAAATATTTATCTGTATAAAAACAAGGCCTAAAAGATAGAGAACACCTGTTATAACACCAAGGCCAAGAGTAAAGCCTATACCGCCCTCGGGAGATAAGCCTGACATAAATGCCGATGATGCCCCTAATATACAACAGGTTATGTAGTTTGACATTAAAATCCCTGTTTTATGTTTTGCGTGATTTTCGCCAAAGCGCATTACTATAGATATAAGCGCACTGCCTATAATCGATAAAATAAGAAAAAACATAGCTACCTCTTTTATATTAATTTAAACACTAACTGATAGTATATTATATAAAACACTTTAAGGCAATTATAACATTTTATACAGAAGGGAAATAAAAAGGATTTTAAGGACGAATGTTGTATTATATAGGTTAGGGAGTGATGTTTATGAACATAAGACTTGCACAGGAAAATAAGGAGGAAATACTTTTAAGTCATTTTGCTACGCGTTCAAATGCAAGCCGTGGCAGGGCTGTTGCGGAGGAAAAGTGCCCTATAAGGACAGAGTTCCAGCGTGACCGTGACAGGATAATACACTCAAAAGCATTCCGCCGCCTTAAACATAAAACACAGGTATTTATTTCGCCCGAGGGCGACCATTATCGCACAAGACTTACCCATACCCTTGAGGTAAATCAGATCGCACGTTCCATCGGCCGTGCCCTTGAGCTTAATGAAGACCTTATAGAGGCTATCGCTTTAGGCCATGACCTTGGACATACACCGTTTGGTCATAATGGCGAGGCTATCTTAAATAACTTAAGTCCCTATGGCTTTGAGCATAATGTGCAGAGCCTGAGGGTCGTGGAAAGACTTGAAAAAGATGGACAAGGCCTTAACCTTACGTGGGAGGTAAGGGACGGCATAATAAATCACCGCACAAGCGGAAGACCTTCGACACTGGAAGGAAAGGTCGTTCAGCTTTCGGATAAAATAGCATATATAAACCACGATATAGATGACGGTATAAGGGCAGGTATACTTACAAACGAGGATATACCTAAAACCATAAGGGACATAATAGGCAATTCCTCATCAAGCAGGATAAACACCTTCATAACCGATACCATAAAAAACAGTATAGGCGGAAATAATGTGACGATGAGCCACGATATGAGGGATGTACTTAATTCCTTAAGGGATTTTATGTTTGATAAGGTGTATAAAGATGACAGGGCAAAGCGTGAATTCGGGAAAATAGAAAACCTGCTTTCCTCTCTTTACAGACATCATAAAGAGCATCCCGGGGATATGAGTGAGGAGTTCCGCCGTCTGCTTGACGAGGGCGAGGATATAGACAGAGTTGTTTGTGACTACATAGCTGGAATGACAGACAGATATGCTGTCAAGGTTTACGGTCTGTATTTTATGCCTGATAACTGGAGTATTTATTAAGGTAAAAATAAAAAGGGTTTTTTGAATTCTTGTCGAAATATAAAAAAGGTGAGGCTTTTTGGTAGCGAGGGAGAAGGAAGATGTACTATCCGAGGGAATTGATAGATGAAATACGTCTGCAGAATGATATTGTTGACGTTATAAGCGGATATGTTCCCCTTAAACAAAAGGGAGGGAGCTATTTCGGGCTGTGTCCTTTCCACAATGAAAATACACCTTCATTTTCAGTAAGTGCAGACAAACAGCTTTATTATTGCTTCGGCTGTGGTGCCAGCGGCAATGTTATAAGCTTTATTATGCAGGCAGAAAACTGCGATTTTGCAGAGGCTGTTGAAAAGCTTGCGCAAAGAGCTCATATAAAGCTTCCGGAACCTGAGTTTTCGGAGGAAATGAAGCAGGAAGAAAGCCTTAAAACAAGGCTTCGCGATATGCATAGTGCGGCAGGAAGATTTTACTATGATATCCTGCAGACTGATGAGGGCGTAAAGGCGAAGGACTATCTTGATAAAAGAAAGATAGACCCGGCCATAAGAAGAAAGTTTGGACTCGGTTACGCCCCCGGAGGAAAGGACAGGCTTTACAAGCACCTGCTTTCAAAGGGCTATAAAAAAGCCGATATTTTAAGAAGCGGACTTGTGCTTGAGGATAAAAATAACGGCGGCATAAAGGATAGGTTCTATAACCGCCTTATGTTTCCGATTTTTGATATACGCGGCAGGGCAGTAGGCTTTGGCGGACGTATAATCGATAAAGGCGAGCCTAAATATCTTAACTCGCCGGAAACCATAATTTTTAATAAAAAACAAAACCTTTATGGTCTTAACTTTGCCAAGGAAAGCAAGAAAAAGGAGCTTATCCTTGTTGAAGGATATATGGATATGCTTACCATATATCAGGCGGGCTTTAAAAATGTTGCGGCATCTTTGGGCACGGCCTTTAACCGTGAGCATACAAGGACGATCAAAAACGTTGCTACCGATATAATACTTATCTTTGACAGCGATGAGGCAGGAACAAAAGCAGCCCTCAGGGCAATTCCCGTTCTTGTATCGGGAGGATTCAGAGTAAAGGTAGTGCAGGTACCTGATGGCAAGGACCCGGATGAGTTTATAAAACAGAACGGTTCTGCGGCCTTTGCAAAACTTCTTGTTGATGCAGAAAGCTATGTCACATTCAGGATAAAATGTGCAGGCAAAAACTATAACCTTGATAATACCGAGCAGAAGATAGATTATCTTACGGAAGTTGCAAAAATACTTTCCGAGATAGACTCAAGTATTGAAAGGGACGTATATCTTAAAGAAGTTGCGGCAAAAACAGGTATAGACGGAAATGCTATAGAAAGCGAGATACTGAGGTTAAGGCGTAACGAAAGCGAGGCCTTCAGGAAAAAGAGTGAAGCGGAAAGGAAACGCCTTTATGAAAGCGGAGGAGCTTTTGTTTCGGGTGCCAAGGGTACGCTTCAGGCACAGCAGAATCTGCTTTTTATATGTGCAACAAACTTAACAGCATACAGAAAAATAAAACAGTTTATGTCGCCGGAAGATTATATCGATGGCGTGTATATAAAGCTTGCTGAAATAATATACCGTATGAACGATGAGGATGAAAAAATAGTGCCCGCCGATATGGTGAACTTCTTCACCACGGTTGAGGAGCAGAAGCGCGTTTCAGAGGTATTTTCAGTAAAATTCAATTATGAAAACGTAAGAGAGCTTGAAAAGGCTCTTACAGAAGAGATAGTTCTGTTAAATAAAACAAAGGCAGACTACCTTTCAAGAAATGCATCCTCTGCGGAGGATATACAGAAGGTCATAGAGATAAAGAAGAATTTGACCCAGATCAATATTGTTTTAGGGGATCATTACTGAAAAGCCTGCAAATAAAGGGTTTGAGGTATAGAACGATACTGAACGGTTAAAATAACAGATGATTCGGAAAGGAAGGATCGAATTGAAACCTGCAAGCGACGACAGCGTATTTAAAACCCGACTGAAGGAGCTCGTTGCCATAGGTAAAAAGAAAAAGGGTGTCCTTGAATACAAAGAGATAATGGACTACCTTGGTGATGTGGAGCTTGATGCGGATCAGATTGAAAAGGTATATGAGTTTTTTGAGGGTCAGGGGATAGACGTACTTGGAATAGTTGATATGGAAGAAGAGGTTGAAAAGGAAATAGACCTTTCTCTTCCCGAGGGTATAAATATTGACGACCCTGTAAGGATGTATCTTAAAGAGATAGGCAAGGTGCCTCTTTTAAGTGCAGATGAGGAAACAGAGCTTGCTAAAAGGATGGAAGATGGCGATGAAAAGGCAAAGGAAAAACTTGCCGAGGCAAACCTTCGTCTTGTTGTAAGCATTGCAAAAAGATATGTTGGAAGAGGTATGCTTTTCCTTGACCTTATCCAGGAGGGTAACCTTGGACTTATAAAAGCGGTAGAAAAATTTGATTACCGCAAGGGATATAAATTCTCTACCTATGCAACATGGTGGATAAGACAGGCTATAACAAGAGCCATCGCCGACCAGGCAAGGACTATCCGTATCCCTGTGCATATGGTTGAAACTATAAATAAGCTTATCCGTATTTCCAGACAGCTTTTACAGGAGCTTGGCAGAGAGCCCAGTGCTGAGGAGCTTGCTGTGGAGATGAATATGTCGGTCGAAAAGGTAAGGGAAATAATGAAAATTGCCCAGGAGCCTGTTTCTCTTGAAACACCTATCGGAGAAGAGGACGACAGCCACCTTGGAGATTTTATTCCCGATGATGATATACCTGCACCTGCGGAGGCCGCAGCATTTACTCTTCTTAAAGAACAGCTTATAGAGGTACTTGATACTCTTACAGAGAGAGAGGAAAAGGTGCTTCGCTTAAGATTTGGTCTTGATGACGGAAGAGCGAGAACGCTTGAGGAAGTAGGTAAGGAGTTCCAGGTAACAAGAGAGAGGATAAGGCAGATAGAGGCAAAGGCCTTAAGGAAATTAAGACACCCCAGCCGAAGCAAAAAGTTAAGAGATTATTTAGAATAAGTATAAAAGTGCCGGGTGGGGAAATACCAACTCGGCATTTTTAAAAAGGACGTGTAACTATGGAGCTTTCAAAAAGGCTTAAGGCTATAGCAGATATGGTGGAGGAAAAAACATCTGCCGATATAGGAACAGACCACGGATATCTTCCCATATATCTTATCAAGGAAAAAGGCCTTGAAAGAGTGATAGCCTGCGATGTGAATAAAGGTCCCTTGAAAAAAGCGGAAGAAAATATTTCCGCCTATAATGTGGGTGAAATGATCGAAACAAGGCTTGGCAATGGACTTGAAAAAGTAATGCCGGGGGAAGCGGAGTGCATAACGATATCCGGTATGGGTGGTATGCTTATAATAAGCATACTTAAAGAGGGCATTGAAACTGTAAAAAGTGCAAGCCATCTTATCCTCCAGCCTCAGCACGATATACCGAGGGTAAGAGAATACATAATGAGCATAGGCTTTAAAATAGATAAAGAGGATATGCTTATTGATGAAGGAAAATATTATACGATAATAAGTGCCGTTAAGGGAGAGGATACACCTTATAACGAAGTGGAGCTTATGTTCGGAAGAAAATTGATAGAAACAAAAAACGTATATCTCAGGCAGTATCTTGAACACAGGGCGAAAAAGCTTGAAACTATAGCCCTCAAAATAAAAGAAGGCGGTTCTGAGGATAATGACAGGCTTAAAGATATATACGAAGAGCATAGATTATGTAAGGAGGTAGCAAAATGGCTTTAAAATGCAACGACGTTATAAAGGCACTTGAAAACTTTGCACCTGTTGAGGATGCGGAAAGCTGGGATAATCCCGGTTTCCTTGTAGGTGACAGAAATCACGAGATACATAAGGTATTGGTTGCCCTTGATGTTATAGATCCTGTTATAGATGAGGCTATAAAAATAGGTGCGGATATGATAGTTACCCATCACCCCATAGTTTTTGGAGCAGTTAAAAAGGTAACAACAGATACACCTCTTGGAACAAAGCTTGTAAGACTTATTAAAAACAACATAGACCACTATGCTTCACACACTAACCTTGATGCGGCTATAGGCGGAACAAATGATGTTTTTGCTTCTCTTGCGGGCCTTGAGGATGTTGAGGTTTTGGATGTTACAAATAAAGAGAAGCTTTTTAAATACGCAGTTTTCGTGCCTGAGGATGCGGCTGAAAGGGTAAGAGAAGCTATTGTCTGTGCGGGCGGCGGAAAAATAGGCGAAAACTACAGCGGATGCACATTTACATTTGAGGGAGAAGGAAGGTTTACTCCCCTTGAAGGTGCAGACCCTGCAATAGGAAGCATAGGTAAAGAGGAGACTGTAAAAGAAGTTAAGATCGAAACCGTTGTTGCGGCATCAAAGCTTTCAAAGGTGCTTAAAGCGGTCAATGATGCACACCCCTATGAGGAGCCTGCATACGATATAATTACACTTGAGCAGACAGGAAAACAAAATGGTATAGGACGTGTAGGTGTGCTTCCCGAAGAAACAACTCTTGGAGAATATGCCCTTAAAATCAAAGAAGTGCTTGGCCTTGATGCCATAAGGGTTGTGGGAGATGTGGATACAAAGATCAAAAAGGTAGGCCTTTGCACAGGCAGTGCCATTGAATACATGAAAAAAGTTAAGGCAAAGGGATGCCAGGTGTTTATTACTGCAGATATGCGTTATCATGAATCACAGAAGGCTCTTGACCTTGGTCTTACCCTTATAGATGCTACACATTTTGCATCAGAAAACATAATCGTGCCTACACTTTGTAAAGTTATAAGCGATGCCTGCCCTGGCATAAAAGTTGTTGCCTCCAAAGTAAACGGGCAGGTGTTTAAAAGTTTGTAAGGAGGGGTGGAAATGAGCATTACCGTAACAGTAAATAATGAGAGTTTTACATTTGATAACGATACTACCTACCGCTATATATATGAAAAGGTAAAAGATAATTATAAATATCCTGCTATGGTAGGCAGGGTGGGTAACTGCCTGCGTGAAATGGGCGCAAAAGCCAAGGACGGAGAGGATATAAGCTTTCTTGACTATACAAATGAGGATGCCTCTATAGTTTATAAAAGAGGTTTGTCCTTTGTTATGGTAAAGGCGGTAAGAGATGTGCTTGGTGCTGAGGCGCAGGTGCATATAGAACACTCTATCAAAAAGAATTATTATTGCGAAATAATAAAGGACGGATATATAAACGACAAAGAGACCCTCGGAAGCATTGAGAAAAGAATGCATGAGATAGTTGATGAGGATATACCGTTTGAAAAAGAAGTGCTTTCAAAAGGAGAGGCCATAGAGATAGCAAAAAAAAGCAACATGGATGATAAATCAAGGCTTTTCCGCTACAGAACATCATCCAGCGTAAATATGTATAGCCTTGACGGACTTTATGACTATTTTTACGGATATATGCCCTATTCAACAGGTTGCCTTAAGTACTTTAAGCTTATCCCCTGCGAAAGAGGCTTCCTTATCATGTTCCCGACTAAGGCCGAGCCTGACAAGATAGCGGAATATAAACACCCGCAGAAAATTTCAGATGTGTTTATGGAACTTCTTGAATGGAACACGCTGATGGGCGTTAACAATGTAGCCGACCTTAACGAGGTCATAGTTGACGGAAAATTTGGCGACCTTGTAAGGATAAACGAGGCCCTCCATGAAAAGAAAATAGCTTATATTGCGGATATGATAGCAAAAAAACGTGATAAAATAAAAATGGTGCTTATTGCAGGACCATCCTCCAGCGGAAAAACCACCTTTGCCCAGAGACTTTGCATTCAGCTGAGGGTCAACGGCATAACCCCCCATGTTATAGGTCTTGATGATTACTTTATAAACAGGGAGGATACGCCGAAGGACGAATTCGGTAAATACGACTTTGAAAACATAAATACCCTTGATACAAAGCAGTTCAATGAGGATATGAAACGCCTTATAGCAGGAGAAAGAGTTGAATTGCCAAGCTATAATTTCGTTACGGGCAAAAGAGAGTATAACGGAAACTTCAAGACACTTAAGGACGGCGAGATATTTATTATAGAAGGTATCCACGGCCTTAACGATGTGCTTACGGAGTCTATCCCTCAGGAAAACAAGTTCCGTATTTTCATAAGTGCCCTCACACAGCTTAATATTGATGACCATAACCGCATTTCCACATCAGACAGCCGCCTTATAAGAAGGATAATAAGGGACAGCCAGTTCCGCGGAAACGATGCAGCGGAAACCATAGATACATGGCCCTACGTTAAAAGAGGCGAGGAAAGGAATATATTCCCCTTCCAGGAGAATGCGGATGTTGTGTTCAACTCCGCAACGGTATATGAGCTTTCAATACTTAAAACCTACGCATTACCCTTGCTTTATAAGATAACACCGGACCAGCCCGAATACCTTACGGCAAAAAGGCTTATCAAGTTCCTTGGCTATTTTCTTAATGCGGGCGGAAAAGATGTTCCCACAAACTCCATAGTACAGGAATTTTTAGGCGGAAGTGTGTTTGATGTGGGTTGAAAAAGAAATAAACTTGTGTTAATATACCATTCGTGAGTAAGCCGGATGGTCGCCCTCAAAAGGGGAGGAAAGTCCGGGCTTCATAGAGCAGAGCGCCGGCTAACGACCGGTAGAGGCGACTCTAAGGAAAGTGCAACAGAAATAAACCGCCGTTTTACGGTAAGGGTGGAAAGGTAGGGTAAGAGCCTACCGCCCCTTTGGTAACAAAGGGGGCTCTGTAAACCCCGCTTGAAGCAAGATCCCATGGAACATAAAGGGGTTGCTCGTCCCGTTCCAGACCAGATCGCATGATGCCATCGGTGACGATGGACCAAGATAGATGACCATCTAAGACAGAACCCGGCTTATAGACTTGCTCACATTTTTATATTGAGAGAAGACAAAGAACCTTGAATTTTCTGGGTTCTTTGTCTTTTCTTGCAGGAAAATAAGAACCCGTCCTTTTGACTGATTCTGATTGGACGGGTTCTTATTTTTTGGAGGTAATGTCATGAGAAAATGTAGGTTTGAAACAGTGGGGAAGCTTGATAAAACAAAAAGTTTTCAGGAGGGTTTTGATGAGTTTATAAGGGATTGTAATGCAAGAAACCTGAGTAAATATACAATATATTGCTTTAGCGGTAATTTTTAAACTTGATAAGAAGAGATTTATGTAAACAAAAGGAGTCTTTGTTATAAGACTCCTTTTTATATTCAAAACTTGACAAAATGTGCAAAAATGGGGATAATTTTTTTATGATCTTAATAATTTCTTAATATTTTAAAGGAGCGAGATATATTATGGATAAAAATGTTCCCATGTCCGAAAGCTGGATCGCGGCATTGGTTATGACAGCAATTTTAACTTTAGGAGGATTTATAAGTTTTATAGCTGATGTTTCTCTTTGGTCATTACTTGCTTTTGCAGGCTATACAACTCTTCTTGTTTCAATGATAATGAGGAAGAGAGGCGTGGCTGCCTTTGTAGGCGTTGGTATATTGACGTTGGTAGCGATAATCAGTTTTTTCTTGGGATTCCCTGCGCATCTTTACCACAACATAGAAGGAAAGCTTAACTTTTTAGCTCTTATCCCTGCACTTATAAACGTTTTAACCTATGTGTTATTACTTTTTGTGGTTGATTCATCATTTACAAAGTTTTTACCTATAGACAGAAAACTTTTCAAAAAATTATGGTTTTCACCTGCTGTATGTGTTGTTGTTTCCATCGTGGTAGCATTTATAGTTTATTTATTAAGCAACATAATAGGTCTTGGCGGATATTGGTTTGGATATATATCTTATTTTGGCGGTGTGATCGTAATAATAGGCCAGATTTTTTCAATACTTTATTTCCTTGCAGTTGGTTTCTGGGTTGCATACCCTGCAGGCACAGGAAAGCTTGATGCTATAAAAGCAAAACATGCTGAAAAAGAACCTAAAGCAGAAAAAAGACATAATGACTATGAAGGAAATGGTTATATCGGTATGGTAAAACATTGCCTTCTTCTCGCTTTTACTTTTGGAATCTGGTACTATATATGGATATACAAGGTAACAAAATTCCTTAACCAGGTAGAGGGTGAGAAATACAGAGATCCTGTTAAAACCATTCTTTTATGCCTGTTTATTCCTTTATACGTTGTGTTCTGGACATATAAGAGTGCTGAAAGAGTTGACGAGCTTGCGGGCCTTTGCAGGGTAAGATCAAATATTACTGTTATAAGCACAGTCTTTGCTATGGTCTATATCCTTTCTGCAGTGATCATTCAGGATAAGATAAACGAGATAGCTGAAAGTATTTAAGTTTAAGTATAATATGAATCAAAGGAAACTGTTATAGAGAAGAGACCTCTTAACAGTTTCTTTTTTGGAAAATTTTTAATATACTCTTGACGTCACTTTTTTTAAGTTCTACAATGAAAAAGATGAATATAATAATTGCCGGTAGGTAAGGCTACCGCAGGGATATGGGTTGCTGCCGCAAAGGGGTGGAGACACTTCGCGCTTGGTCAACAAGGTATGTCGAAAACAAGGCATAGCTTAATGCAATTTCACCGCCCTGCGAAGCTAAAGCTCAAACGGACGAACTCGTTATTTTTTAACGTGTGTTTTTGGCGTTTCCGTTTGCGGAACGCTTTTTTATTTTTCTTACGAAAGGATGGTGGAAATTTAATGGACAAAATAGACAGTAGTAGTTCTGTTCCCGTCGGGCGATTGTGTAGCTTTATTTATATTTCCACCGAGGAATATAAAGGATAAATACACTTTCCTCCGTTAAAACTAATTTAAGGAGGTATAAAAAATGACAGATAAACTTATTACACTTGAGCCTACCGTTATCAGTTTATACGAGAACAGAAAGTATAACACTCTTAAAGATATACTCGTTACTCTTAACCCTGCGGATATTTCATTCCTGCTTGAAAAGCTTCCCGAGCATTCACTTCCACTCCTTTTCAGGCTCCTTCCAAAAGAGCTTGCGGCAGAGACCTTTGTTGAGATGGAAAGCGATATGCAGGAGATACTTATCAAAGGCTTTTCGGATGCAGAGCTTAAAGAGGTCCTTAACGAGCTTTATGTAGATGATACGGTAGATATTATTGAGGAGATGCCTGCAAACGTAGTTAAACGTATTTTAAGCCAGTCAGACCCTCAGACAAGAAAAGAGATCAACGTGATCCTCCGCTATCCGGAAGACAGCGCCGGAAGCATTATGACAACAGAGTTTGTTGAGCTTAAAGCGGAGATGACAATAAAGGTAGCTCTTGAGCATATCAGAAAAACAGCTACCGAAAAAGAAACTATCAACGTTTGTTATGTAACAGACAATAGCCGTCACCTTGTGGGCTTCCTTTCTTTAAGGACTATTATCCTTTCAAAAGATGATACTGTGATTGGTGACATAATGGAAACAAATGTTATTTCCGTAAGCACTCTTGAGGACCAGGAGAAGGTTGCGGAATACTTTGATAAATACGACTTTATCGTTATCCCTGTTGTGGATAAGGATAACCGTCTTGTTGGTATCGTTACAGTCGATGACGCTCTCGATGTCTTAAAAGAAGAGGCAACAGAGGATATTTCAAAAATTGCCGCTATTACGCCTTCAGATAAGCCTTATCTTAAAACAAGCGTTTTTGAGATATTCAAAGGCCGTATACCTTGGCTTCTTTTACTAATGATATCTTCAACCTTTACGGGCCTTATAATAACCCACTTTGAAAATGCACTTGCGGCACAGGTCACACTAACTGCCTTTATCCCCATGCTTATGGGTACAGGCGGTAACTCGGGAAGCCAGTCCTCCGTTACGGTCATCCGTAGCCTTTCACTTAACGAGCTGGATTTTAAGGATATAATTTATGTTGTATGGAAAGAGATTAGAGTTGCGGTGCTTTGCGGCCTTACTCTTGCAATATGTAATTATCCTAAGCTTCTTATTGTGGACAGAGTTACAAGCTCTATTGCACTTGTTATATGTGTTGCCCTTGCGTTTACCGTTTTTGTGGCAAAGCTTGTAGGCTGTACTCTTCCTATGATGGCAAAAAAAGTGGGCTTTGACCCTACGGTTATGGCATCTCCTCTTATTACAACTATCGTGGATGCTATTTCATTGCTTATTTATTTTGCGGTAGCAACAACTATTTTAGGTATATAAAATCTAAGCCAGTCTTTTGACTGGTTTTTTTCATATTTTTGACTTAATAAAACTTTAAAATTTCTGCTGGTATTTGGAAGAGAGCCTTTCTTGACAATTATTTTGATAGCCTTTACACTTATTTATAACAGTAAGGAGGGAGAAAGATGGAGAATGAAAGAGCTCTTTTAAGGCGAATAGAAAAAGACCTTGAATATTGCAGGGAAAGCTATAAAAAGGCATCTTATGACAGGTCTGTGCTTGAGGATATATTTAACCGCCTGCTTTTCGGATATATGGATGTGATAGAGGGGTTAAGTAATGGCCTTAATGTGGTTTCTCCGGAGGCAAGTACCGAGGCGCTCAGGGAAAACGTAAACCTTCTTATGGAAAGAGTAGCAGATTTTAAGGACTGCGGCTGTTCAAACGAGGCGTTAAGGGATAAATACTATGGCGTTAGCGGAGATCCTTTTGAGGTGAGGATGAGATTTTGTGCCATAAGGGATTATGTTACGGAAGCAGATGTACTTAATGACCGAGAAAAAGAAGAAATTAACAACAAGATAGATGAAATAGAGGAGATATGCCTTAGCGTTGACACAAAACGAAACAAATGGAATAAATTAAGACCATATATTGTGTGGACGGCGGGAAAAAATGTAAATATAGCAATGATGATACTTCCTCTATTTATGACGATAAATTGATTTTTTGAGGTGCAATATGAAAAAAGTGGCAAGCTTTGCTTTAGGATGCAAGGTAAACCAATATGAAAGCGAGGCTGTTGCTGAGCTTTTTAAAGAAAAAGGGTACGAAATAGTCGGCATAGATGACTATGCTGATATATATATAATAAACACCTGTACGGTTACTAACTTCGGCGATAAAAAAAGCCGTCAGCTTATCCGCAAATGCAAAAGACAAAACGCAGATGCCTTTGTTGCGGCATCCGGATGCTATGCACAGGTTTCCCCTGATGAGATACTGGCAATAGACGGAGTTGACCTTGTTGTGGGAACAAGTGGCAGAAAGGATATAGTACGTCTTGTTGAGGAGGCTTATAAAAGCGGAAAAAAACAGGCTGTTGTTAGTGAGATAATGAAGGTACGCGATTTTGAGGAGCTTTCTGTATCAAACCTTGAGGACAGGACAAGGGCATATATCAAAATACAGGATGGCTGTGACAGATTCTGCTCCTACTGCATAATACCCTATGCCAGAGGCCCTGTAAGGAGCCGCAAAATGGAGGATATAATTGCTGAGGTCAATAAACTCAGCGCCAACGGGTTTAAAGAGGTAGTACTTACAGGTATACACGTTGCAAGCTATGGCAAAGACCTTAAGGATGTTACTCTCCTTGATGTCATAAAAGAGGTAAGTAAAAATGATGGCATAAAACGCATACGTTTAAGCAGTGTTGAGCCGAACATTATAACAGATGAGTTTATGGCGGAGCTTTCAAAGATAGATAAGTTCTGTGACTACTTCCATTTATCGCTGCAGAGCGGATGTGTTAAAACCCTTAAAGAAATGAACAGGCGCTATAGCCCGGAGGAATATAAAAAAGCGGTTGAGACTGTAAGGAAATATATGTCCGATGCGGGTTTTACAACGGATATAATCGTGGGCTTTCCCGGAGAAAGCGAGGAGGACTATAAAGAAAGCTGTGATTTTGCCGAGGATATGGGCTTCCTTAAAATACATGTTTTTCCTTTTTCGCCAAAAAAGGGAACACCTGCGGCCAAAAGAAAGGACCAGCTGCTTAACAGCGTAAAAAGCGAAAGAAGCAAGCACCTTATTGAAATAAGCGACAGACTAGGAGAAGAATTTATTGGTTCATTTGTCGGTAAAGAAATGGATGTGCTTTTTGAAAGAAAGGATAGTAAAGGCTTCTGGGAGGGGCATACCACAAACTATATAAAGGTTAAAGCAAGGAACAATGATGAGCTTGAAAACGTCATAAGAAAAGTAAGGATAACAAAGGCCTTTGCGGAAGAGGCAGAGGGTGAGATATTGTAAGGAGGCTTTGCTTATGAAATCGTTTAATAAATATATATGTTTGTTTTTATCGGTTATGCTTATTGCCGGTGGTTCGGGATGCGCTAAAGAAGAAAGCCAGCCACGTGAATATACACAGATATATGAAGCTGGACTTGATATAACTTATCTTTTAAGCGAGATGGCTTCAAGTGATGAGTATATTACTTTTTTTACAGGCGATACTGCTGTTAAAGATGTAGTTAAGAAAATTGGCGATGGAGACTATAGCAAGCCTAAGGCTGTTTATGAAATAATGATAACAGATGAAATGTTTGAAAGACTTGTGGATACGGCTTCTCTTGATAATGCAACTGATGAGCTTAAAAAGAGCCTTACGGACAGGGTAAGGAGTTCGTTTATTACCCAGCTTAACGGTACGGCGGGGGTAAATAGCCTTGCTGCATCAAGCATATGCACGGCCGGCAAAACATTTATAAACCCTATAGCAGACGGGATAATTCTTGTTTATACCTATGAAAACGGATATCCTATAGCCATTACATTTACGGCAGAGCCTGATGGCTCGGCAGGAGCAAGCGGCACGTTTGTTATGGTTGAAGACTTTGACAGTATAGAAGGTATAAAAAGTTATTTCAGCGAAACGGATATAGAGGTTTTAGAGGTCACACAATAAATGATATTTAAAAGGGGAATGAAAACTAATCGGTTTCATTCCCCTTTTTTGCGTTACTGTTTATCGACAAATTCGATGTTGTCGAGCTGTGCACGGAAGTTTGCTTTGAATTTATTGATCCATTCCTTGCGAAGTATTGCCTGTTCTTCTTTTTCTGCTTCTGTGAGTCCTTCTGTTTTTGATTTTCTTGCCAGTTCATTTATCCTTTTTGTTAAGGGTGTCTGTTCTTCCATTTCTATTCCTCCTGTTATGGTAATGTTTTTATAATATGTCTGTAATTTTTTCAAGGTCAGTTACTATATGATCAACTTTCTTATTTTTTGCTCCGTTTCCTGTGCGGTCGTAGTAACAGGTTTTGAGCCCATTTGATATACCGCCCTCCATATCGGATGAGAGTGAGTCACCTATGATAATGATTTCTGAGGGAAGGATATCACTTCCAAGCTCATCAAAGCAATAATCAAAAAAATCTTTTGCGGGTTTTGATGCACCTATTTTTTCGGAAATAAAGAAGTGTGAAAAATACTGATGCATATTGCCTATTTTAAGTCGGTTTATCTGCTGGTCGTAAGGACCGTTTGATGCGGCACAGATAATATACTTTCCATCAAGATATTTCAGCAGCTCTAAGGAGCCTTTGACGGGTATGGCACTCTGATTGAGGAACTGCCTGAAATAAGTTTCAAATTCTACTCCGTCAAAGCTGATGCCAAGGGATCTGAAAATACAGTTCCATCTTATTTTTATAAGCTCGTCAAAGGTAAGGGTACCATCCTCTATCCTGTGCCAGAGTTTTGCGTTTTCTGTTGTAAAAGTATCGAACATTTCTTCCTTATATTCGGGAAGACCGTATTTTTTAAAGCCGGTTCTCATTGCATCTTTAACGTATGCATCAAAA
>SVDG01000031.1 GCA_015057875.1 Lachnospiraceae bacterium
TGCACAGGAGGTACGTATGTATACCAAGGCCCAAAACGGGTGCAAGAAGCCGAAGCTGGCGGAATATGACAGAACTTTTAAAAGAACTTGAAATAGGCCTTATAACGATAGCAATGGATAGCCCTCTTAAAACAGTTGAGGTGGTTATTGAAAGCGGTCAGAGGGAGCGTAAGGGCAAAAGGGCTGATAGTCTTAAAAAAGAATTTGAAGGCAGAAGGCTTGACCTTAATACAGGCGGAGTCAATAAAACAAAGCTTATGACAGCCTACAGAGAAAAAAGCATAAAAATGGCAGCTCTTTGTATTATTAAAGGTGACATAAGCCTTAAGGAAGCCAGAGCCCTTGGCTGTGATGAAGGCGAAATAAAAGCTTTTGGAAGCAACCATTACAGCTGGTTTGACAGAGTTAAAACGGGTGTTTACAGAGTGAATGATAAGTGCCTTGAAGAAATAAAAGAAGAAAAATATAAAGAAATTTTTGAATACTATACAAACTATTTTAGATCCTGCGGCATATAATGAACAAACATCTTCGGGGGTTAGTATGATGGAAAGTTTTTGTGCTTTAAGGAGAAAGGACGTTATAAACATATGTGACGGGATGCGTCTTGGTAATGTTACGGATCTGGAGTTTGATCCAAGGACAGGTAGGATCTTAAGGCTTGTCGTTTCGGGTGAGCCTTGTTACTTCGGCATTTTAGGCAGATGCTCAAAGTTCTTTGTGCCGTGGGAGTGCATAGTTAAAATGGGCGATGACATTTTGCTTGTTAATGTGGATAAACAGGATATGTTTTTAAAGGGTAAATGTTGACCGAAAGCGGTTTGTAGGGTATACTTTTTATAGATTAAATCAGGGAGGATACTATAATGAAATGCCCTTTTTGCAACTATGAGGATACAAAAGTAATTGATTCACGTTCACAGGACGAAAATGCGACCATAAGACGCCGCCGTGTATGTGAAAGCTGTGGAAAAAGGTTTACTACATACGAAAGGATAGACACTATACCTATAACTGTAATAAAGAATGACGGAAACAGAGAGATATTTGATAAAAACAAGCTTTTAGGCGGTATTATGAAAAGCTGTAACAAGCGCCCTGTAACAGTAAAACAGATGGAGGCACTTGTTGACGATATCGAAAACTGCATTATGGTAGGTCTTGATAAAGAGATAGAAAGCAAAGTATTAGGTAATATGGTAATGGATAGGCTCAAAGAGCTTGACGAGGTAGCTTATGTAAGGTTTGCATCTGTTTACAGACAGTTCAAGGACATCAATACTTTTATGGCAGAGCTTGCAAAGCTTCTTAACGAGAAAAATAGTTAAAAACAAAAATACCGGGGAACCGGTATTTTTTAATACGATATATTTATTGACAAAAGCGTTTACAGAGAGTACAATGCTTTATTATGGTAGAGTGATAAAGTTAAGCGAAAGGAACGGCTTTTATGAAGAATAACAGGATACATACTCCCTTTGGCGTAAGGGATATGCTTTATGACGAATGTATGGTAAAAAAGACCATAACGGCAAAAATAGATAAGGTTTTCAGAGGCTACGGATATAAAGAGGTGGAAACGCCTACCTTTGAGTATATAGAGGTTTTTTCCGATGAAAAGATGGGTGGAACAAGCCCTCAGGATATGTATAAGATATCCGATAGGGATGGTGCTGTGCTTGCTTTAAGAAGTGATATGACGCCTCCCATTGCCCGTGTTGCCGCAACAGTATATGCGGAAGAAAAAATCATGAGGTTTTCTTATTTCGGCAATGCCTTCAGGTTCAATGCCAGTTTCCAGGGAAAACTGAGCGAATTTTCTCAGGCGGGCGTAGAGCTTATGGGGGCCAACAGTGCACAGGCTGACGCAGAGGTGCTTGCGGTTGCTTGCGAAAGCCTTATGGCATCAGGCCTTAAGGACTTTAAGATCATGGTAGGCGAGGTCGATTTCTTTAAAGGTGTGCTTAAGGAAACGGGGCTTTCCGAAGAGGACTGCATAACCTTGCAAGAGCTTGTTGCAAACAGAAATTATGTAGGCGTTGAGCAGATGATAGAAAAACATAGCTTAAATGCCACAACAGAAGAGCTTTTAAGAAATCTTCCAAGACTTGTGGGTGGTGCGGATGTGCTTGAAAAAGCGGCCCGATATACAAATGATGCCGGTGCTCTTGCATCTCTTGAAAAGATGAAGAGGATATATGATGTGCTTAGGTTCTATGATGTTGATAAATATATCTCTTTTGACCTTGGTATGGTAAACAGGCTTAATTATTACACAGGCATTATCTTCAGAGGATATACATACGGCTCCGGCTACAGCGTTATTGATGGCGGAAGATACGATAACCTTGTTGAACTTTATGGCAAAAAAATGCCTTCGGTGGGCTTCTGTATCAAAATAAACGAGATCATCACAGCTCTTTCAAGACAGGAGATAAATGTTGTTGAAGAACCTGTGAGAGCACTTTTTGCCTGTGATCATGAGGCTGTTGAAACAGCTGTAAGAAGTGCGGATATGTACCGCAAAAAAGGTATGATAGTTGAGGCAAGCCTTCTTGGAAGCGGACTTGCAAAAAATATGAAATATGCCAAAGATAAAGGCTTTTCACATATACTTTATTTTACGGATAAAGGAACTGTTAAATTATCAAGCTTTAAGGATGAAATGGGCGGTTATACGGTTGAGGTACCTGTCAGCCAGCTTACTGCTATGGAAAAGGAGGAGGCCGAATGAGATATTTAACCTTTGCTCTTGCCAAAGGCAGGATAGCTGACCAGACAATGGAAATACTTGAGCAGATAGGCCTTCCTTGCCATGAAATGAAGGAAAAATCAAGGAAGCTTATCTTCACCAACGAAGAGGCAAAAATAAGGATATTCCTTGCAAAGCCCAGCGATGTGCCTACTTATGTTGAGTACGGTGCGGCTGATATTGGCGTTGTTGGTAAAGATACTATAATGGAAGAAAACCGCAATATCTATGAGATGCTCGATCTTGGACTTGGAAAATGCCGTATGATGGTAGCGGGCTTTGAAGAGATGAGGGATAAGCTTTATAAAAAGCATGATTTAAGGGTAGCAACAAAATATCCCGCCATTGCCACAGACTTTTTCTACAGACAGAAAAATCAGACGGTTGAGATAATAAAGCTTAATGGTTCTGTGGAACTTGCACCTATAGTGGGCCTTTCAGATGTAATAGTTGATATAGTTGAAACAGGCTCGACCCTTAAGGAAAACGGGCTTGTGCTTCTGGATGAGATATGTGATCTTTCTGCCCGTGTTGTTGTAAACAGGGTAAGCATGAAGATGGAGCACGAAAGGATAATAGAAATAATCGACAATATGCGTAAGATAATAAAGGAGAATGAAAAATGATCCCTATAATATATCTTGATACACCTGAGGGCAAAGAAAAGGTGGATAAAATACTTAAAAGAAGCCAGCTTGAACACGGTAATGTTCAGCAGATAGTTGATGGTATACTTGCCGATGTAAAGGCAAACGGAGATAAGGCTCTTTTTGGATATACAGAAAAAATTGACGGTCTTAAATTAAGTGAAGATACTCTTAAGGTAACAAAAGAAGAGATCAAAGAAGCGTATGCAGATGTTGACGAGGACCTTTTAAGAGTAATAAGAAGGTCTGCAGACAGGATAAAGGTTTTCCACGAAAAACAGAAAAGAAACAGCTGGATAGAGCCTGACTATAATGGCGAAACTCTTGGCCAGCTTATCCGCCCTCTTGAAAGGGTCGGTGTTTATGTCCCCGGAGGAAAGGCTGCTTATCCTTCAAGCGTGCTTATGAATATAGTTCCCGCAAAGGTTGCAGGTGTTCCTGAAATATATATGGTGACTCCTGCAAAGGCAGATGGAAAAATACCTGCAACAACTATAGTTGCGGCTGTTGAAGCGGGAGCAGATGTTATATATAAAGTTGGTGGCGCACAGGCTATAGCTGCCCTTGCCTTTGGTACAGAAAGCGTTAAAAAGGTCGATAAGATAGTTGGCCCAGGCAATATATTTGTTGCCCTTGCAAAGAAGAGTGTTTATGGACACGTCAACATAGATTCTGTTGCAGGTCCCAGCGAAATACTTGTTATTGCTGATGAAAGTGCGGACCCCGTTTTTGTTGCGGCAGATCTGCTTTCACAGGCGGAGCATGATGAGCTTGCTTCAGCAGTGCTTATAACAACATCGGACAAGCTTGCAAAGGAAGTTCAGAAAGAAGTTGAAGCACAGACAGCGGTCCTTGAAAGAAAGGATATAATAAACAGATCCATTGAGAATTATGGTGCAGTTATCGTTACAAAAACTATTGAGGAAGCTTGTGAGCTTTCAAATCATATTGCACCTGAGCATCTTGAGATCTCTACAAGCTCACCCTTCGAGCTCCTTAACCTTATAAAAAATGCGGGTGCTGTGTTCCTCGGACATTACTCTCCCGAGCCTTTGGGTGACTATATGGCAGGCCCTAACCACGTGCTTCCTACGGGACAGACTGCAAAATTCTTCTCGCCTCTTAATGTTGATGACTTTATAAAGAAATCAAGCATCATACATTTTACAAAGGATGCACTTATGAGCTTAAGCGATGATATAATCAAGTTTGCGCAGGCAGAGGGACTTACTGCTCACGCTAACTCTGTGAGAGTAAGAAAAAATTAAAAAAAGTACAAAATGCGGGCAACAAATTTAGTTATTTTGTTGCCTTAAACCTCATTTTTTGCTAAACTTAAATATTATAGGTGGTTTTTAACGAAAGGGGGAATTCGCTTGAGATATTCATCCTGCGAAAGAGAAACAAATGAGACACGCATTAAAATGAGCATAGATGTTGACGGAACAGGTGTTAGCGAAATTTCTACCGGCATAGGATTTTTTGACCATATGCTTACACACGTTTCAAAGCACGGCTTTATGGATATAAAAATAAAAGCCGAAGGTGATATTGAGGTGGATTGCCACCATACAGTTGAGGATGTAGGTATCGTTTTCGGAAAATGCCTTAACGAAGCCATTGGCAATAAAGCAGGCATTAAACGCTACGGAAACTTTATAGTGCCTATGGATGAATCACTCGTGCTTTGTGCGGTCGATTTCTGCGGCAGACCTTACCTTAACTTTGATGCAAAATTTACCGTAGATCGTTTAGGCGATATGGATACAGAAATGTTTGAGGAGTTTTTCAGAGCTGTTTGCACAAACTGCGGACTTACTCTTCATATAAAAATGCTTGACGGAAAAAATAACCACCATATTGCAGAGGCTATTTTTAAAGCCTTCGGCAAGGCTGTGGATATGGCCCTTAGTTATGATGAAAGGATAAAGGGCGTACTCTCAACAAAGGGTATGCTTGAGGGTAACAAATGATAGCGATCATTGATTATGGTATGGGCAATTTAAGAAGCGTACAGAAGGCGTTTGAGTTTATTGGCCACGAAGCCGTAATAACCGATGAGCCTGATGTTATTTTAAAGGCGGACAAGGTGGTTTTACCCGGTGTAGGTGCCTTCAGCGATGCCATAAAGACCATTAAGGAAAAGAAACTTGATAAAGCTATTTACGAGGCTGTGGAAGGCGGAAAGCCTTTCCTTGGTATATGCCTTGGTATGCAGCTTATTTTTGATAAAAGCTATGAAAACGGAGAGTTTGAAGGACTTGGTATCATCCCCGGTAAAGTTGTAAGACTTCCTGAAAATGTAAAGATACCCCACATAGGCTGGAACAATCTCAATATCAAAATGAGGGATCCTCTTTTTGAGGAACTTGGTGAAAGCCCCTATGTTTATTTTGTTCATTCATACTATCTTGAAACAGACGCACCCGTAGTTAGCGCAACTACCGATTATGGTAAGGAGATACAGGTGGCAGTACAGAAGGAAAATGTATTTGCACTCCAGTTTCATCCGGAAAAAAGCGGCAGCACGGGACTTAGAATATTAGAGAATTTTGGGAGGCTTAAGTAATGCAGATCTATCCGGCTATTGATATAAAAAACGGACAGTGTGTAAGGCTAAGACAAGGAAAATTTGATGATGTTACCGTTTATGGTGATGATCCCATAAAGGTTGCGGAAAAGTTTGTTAAAAGCGGTGCCACATATCTTCATATCGTTGACCTTGACGGTGCAAGAAACGGTATGAGCTATAATCAGGAGATCATAAAGGAAATAGTTGACAGGTTCAATATCCCCGTGCAGACAGGCGGCGGAGTAAGAAGTATGCGCGATATTGAAAAACGCATTGCTTTAGGCGTTTCAAGGGTAATACTTGGAACGGTAGCAGTTAAAAATCCTGAGCTTGTGCAGGAGGCTGTTAAGGTCTATGGCGATAAGATCGGTGTTGGTATAGATGCTGTTAACGGATGGGTAGCTATACATGGCTGGGAAGAAATAAGCCAGGTAACAGCCCTTGACCTTTGCATGAGAATGAAAGATTACGGTGTTAAGACTATTATGTATACCGACATTTCAAAGGACGGTATGATGATAGGCCCTAACGTTGAGGCTACAAAGGAAATAATAAAAATGACAGGTGTTGATATTATCGCGTCAGGCGGTATAACAACGATGATGGATCTTGAAAACCTTGAGGCTATAGGTGCCCATGGTACCATAATAGGCAAGGCCCTTTATCAGGGAGCACTCAAGCTTTCAGATGTTATTGCAAGATTTGAAAAATAAGTTTGGTGAAATTTATGCATACAAAGAGGATAATCCCCTGCCTTGATGTAAACAACGGAAGGGTAGTTAAGGGAGTTAATTTTGTTGACCTGCGTGATGCAGGTGATCCTGTTGAGATCGCGGCTTTTTACGATAAATCTTTGGCAGACGAGCTTGTTTTTCTTGATATAACAGCTTCTTCTGATGCCAGAAGCATTATGATAGATGTTGTTAAAAGAACGGCAGAACAGGTTTTTATACCTCTTACTGTAGGAGGAGGAATAAGAACTGTTGAGGATTTCAGGGCTATACTTCAGGCCGGTGCCGATAAGGTTTCTGTAAACAGTGCGGCCCTAAAAAGACCTGAGCTCATAAAAGAGGCAGCGGAAAAATTCGGAAGCCAGTGTGTTGTTGTTGCAATCGATGCAAAAAGAAGACCGGGCGGAGGTTTTGACGTATATCTTAATGGAGGAAGAGTAAATACAGGCAAGGATGCCGTCCAGTGGGCGAAAGAAGCAGAGGCCCTTGGTGCAGGCGAGATACTTCTTACTAGCATGGATCAGGACGGAGTTAAAAAGGGCTATGATATAGAGCTTACAAAGGCTGTATCGGAAGCTGTTAAGATACCTGTTATAGCTTCGGGAGGAGCAGGGCAGATGAGCCATTTTTATGATGCACTTACAGAGGGCGGAGCAGAGGCGGCTCTTGCGGCAAGTCTTTTCCATTTTAAAGAAATGGAGATAAAAGACCTTAAAGAATATCTTGATAAAAGAGGAGTGCCTGTAAGGCTTTAAGCTTAAGGCGGTTTTGATATGGATTTTTTGGAAACTTTGAAATTTGATGAAAAGGGACTTATTCCTGTTATAACACAGGACTATAAGACAGGTCAGGTGCTTATGCTTGCATATGCAAATAAAGAGGCTATGTCACTTACTCTTGAAAAGGGTACTGTACATTACTATTCAAGAAGCAGGCAGGAGCTTTGGCATAAGGGCGATACATCAGGCCATTTTCAGTATGTTAAGGAAATTTTATTTGACTGTGATGCAGATGCTGTACTTATTAAAATTGAGCAGAAGGGTGCGGCTTGTCACACGGGCAAATATTCATGCTTTTACAGGAATCATAAAGGGGAGGAGGTTTTATAATGGACTATTCAAAGGTGCTTTATGAGCTTTATGCGGTCATTATGGACAGAAAAACCAACCCTAAGGAAGGCTCTTACACCAATTATCTTTTTGATAAGGGTATAGATAAAATACTTAAAAAGATAGGCGAGGAAGCAAGCGAAACGATAATAGCATCAAAAAATCCCGATAACGGCGAAGTGGTTTACGAAATATGCGACCTGCTTTACCATCTGTCAGTACTTATGGCTGAAAGAGGTATAGATTGGGATGATGTACTTGCTGAGCTTGCAAGAAGAGAGCTTAAGGAAGGCAATTTGAAAAAATTTAATGTTAAAGGCGATATATGATAATTAAAATGGAGGTGTGTTTATGGAACAGTTATTGATACCTTTAGTAGGTTCAGCAGTTATACTTTTTGTTGTTTTCAAAGTGCTCAGAAGAGACGAAAAATGGTAATTTGATATAGTTTAAAGGCAGGTATGTAAATACCTGCTTTTTTATTTTGATTTATAGCGGACTTTGCTAACTGAAATGTTTGAAAGACGGCTTTTGCCCATTTACTATTTATTTATAAAAATAAACGGAGGGATAAAAATGGGTATTATCTCCGACAGCCTGTTTTTTAAACGACATAAAATAAAAGAGAACATTGAGGAAAGAAAATATAAATTCCTTGTCAGGGCATATGCTTTTAAAGATAGTTTCTGGAGCGAGTTTTATGAATTCTCCATAGAAAATGCCTGTGCTGATATGTATGATCTTTTTGAGGTAGGCAAGAGAAACAGCCTAAGGCGATATATAAAAAACATAAATGACTTAACAGGTGCGAAGTATTATAAAATGATGGCGTTTATACATTTTACGGAGTTTGTTAAGCAGAGGGATATGGAGCTGGCTGAAAAGGGATATAGGGCCTTTAACGAAATATTTAAGCCTGATAAAACCGAAAAAAGATTTTTTGACCTGCTTATGAGGTGTTTTATGGAGTTTAGCGATGAGTTTAAGCAATTAAGAAGTGCTGTGTTTTTAAAGTATACTTTCTCGATAACTGAGGAGGGAGATAATATATTAGCTTTTACAGGCTCTTTCTGTTATAATTCTTATAATAAGTTTATGGACTCATTTAACCGATTTATGACCGTTGAAAGACGGCTTGAAGTTGCAGAATAAGGACAGTGATTTTTGTGGCAAGCAGATGGACAGACGAACAGCTTAAAGCTATAGATGAAAGGAATAAGGATATACTTGTAAGTGCTGCGGCCGGAAGCGGAAAGACGGCAGTGCTTGTTGAAAGGATAATAAAGATAATAACTGATAAGGAAAACCCTGTTGATATAGACAGGCTCCTTGTGCTTACTTTCACAAAAGCTGCGGCAAGTGAGATGAGAGAAAGGATAGGTGCTAGGATACTTTCTATGCTTAAGGAGGACCCGAAGGACATCAACCTTAAAAATCAGCTTACGCTTTTAAATAAAGCTCAGATAGCAACGATCCATTCCTTTTGTATGGAGGTCGTAAAGAAAAACTATGCGTCCATAGGTATAGACCCGGTTTTCAGGGTAGCTGATGATGCCGAAAGAGGAATAATAGAAACAGATGTTATGGACGAAATGTTTGAGGAAAAGTATGCGGCGGGGGATGAGGGTTTTCTTACCCTTATAGAAAGCTTTGACTCAGGCTTTAAAGACAGCGGACTTAAGGGTGTAATTAGCGATATATACGATTTTGTAAGGAGTACACCCTTCCCTGATAAATGGATAGATGAAATGGTTGAAAGGTACAATGCCACGGCTGCGGATAGCTTTGAGGACACGTTCTTCGGCAAGATGATGAGGGAAGAGATAGCACGCAGACTTATATGGGCTGCTGAAAGTATAGAAGCGGCCATAGATCTGGCTAATATGAAAGAACCATATAAAGGCCCGGAGGAGTATATTCCTGCCCTTTTGAGCGATATTGAGCTTATAGGCGAGCTTTCTAACGGCCTTGACAGAAGCATAAAGGATTTTGAAGAGGTTCTGGATGGCGTTAAATTCAAGGCTCTTTCAAGAAGAAAGTCCGCAACGGATGAGATGATCGCGGAAGAAGTCAAAGCTTTACGTAATGCGGACAAGAAGATAATAGAGGATATAAGTAAAAAGATAGTATTCAAGGATATCGATGTTATAGAGAGCGACATAGATGACATTTATCCTTTTATAAAAGAGCTGGGTGAGCTTGTAAAGGAATATAACAGGCGTTTTGATGAGGCAAAAAGAAAAAAACAGCTTATGGATTTTAATGACCTTGAGCATTACTGCCTTAAAGCTCTTGTAAATGAGGATTCAACCATAACAGACTGTGCGAAAAGCCTGAGAGAAAAATATTATGAGATACTTACTGACGAATATCAGGACAGCAATCACGTGCAGGAAATAATTTTAAGGGCTGTTTCAAAGGGCTGCAACAGGTTTATGGTAGGAGATGTAAAACAGAGTATTTATAAATTCCGTATGGCTATGCCTGCAATATTTATGGAAAAATACAACACCTATACGGCAGACGGAGAAAAAGAAATAAGGATAGACCTGTATAAGAATTTCAGAAGCCGTAAGAACGTGCTTGACGGCATAAACTTTGTTTTTGAAAACCTTATGAGCCCTGAGCTTGGCGAGCTGGTATATGATGAGGATGCAAGGCTTGATGCCGGAGCATCATTTGAGGGCGGAGTTGATGATAAGATCGTTTTTGACATTATCGAGAAGGATACAGTAGAAACAAATGCAGATAACGATGATGAAAACGATATAGCATGGGCGGAAATTGAAGCGATACATATAGCAGGACGCATAAAAGAGCTTATGGCTAAGGACTTTATGGTAACCGATAGGGCTACAGGTAATTTAAAGAAGGCTAAATATAAGGATATAGCTATACTTATGCGTTCCCCGGGAACGGTAACGCATATATTTGAGGATGTTTTTGAGGCGGAGGGAATACCCCTTAAAACAGATACATCTTCCGGATTTTTTAACACAACGGAAATAATGACGATAGTTAACTTCCTTAAGGTCATAGATAACCCGAGACAGGATATCCCGCTTATAAGTGTGCTTTATTCTCCAGTATATGACCTTGATGCAAACGATCTTATGACCATAAGGCTTGACGGAGGCAAAAAGGATTTTTATACCTGTATAAAGAAATATTCACAGGATGGCGAAAACGAAAGGATAAGAAAGATCCTTAAGGCGTTTTTTGAGGATATAGAAGGCTTCAGAAAAGAAGCGGGGCGTATAAGTATAGCGGAGCTTATACTTAAAATATATAACGAAACCGGATATTTTGATATGGCAGGTGCTATGACTGACGGAAAGCTTCGTCAGGCCAATCTCAGGCTTATGATACAGAAGGCAGAGGGATATGAAGAGGCTAACTTCCACGGACTTTTTAACTTTATAAAATACGTGGAGAGGATAAAAACAACAGGAACGGATATAGGAGAAGCTAAGACTGATGCGGGGGAAGAAAATTCCGTTAGCCTTATGACGGTGCATAAAAGCAAGGGTCTTGAGTACCCGATAGTTTTTGTTTCAGGCCTTGGCAAGAAGTTCAATAAGCTTGATTCAGCAAAAAGCGTGCTTATGCATCAGACACTTGGTTTCGGTATAAAAAAATTTGACTATAAAAGAAGGGTCGTTTTTGAAACTGCCGCAAGAAAGCTCATAAGCGAAACGATAATAAGAGAAGGTCTTTCGGAAGAGCTTCGTATACTTTATGTTGCCCTTACAAGGGCGAGGGACAAGCTGTATCTTGTAGGTACAGTTCCGGACATAAGAAAGAAAGCGAAAAAATGGGCGGAGTGTATGTTTTTTGATAAGCTTCCGTACCATATCCTTCTTAAGGCTACAGGATTTATCGATTGGCTTGGCCCCTGTATTATGAGGCATAAAGACGGTAAAGAGCTGCTTGAATCAAGTGGTATTGATGGAACTGTGTTAAGAAGTAAAATAAGTGACGATAAATCGGAATGGGAGATCAATTTTATTGATGATGTGTTTACGGTCAAGGTTTGCGAACAGGATGAGGCCGAGTATGAAACTGAAAAAGAAGAAATAAACGAGGACATTATAAAAAGCATAGTTGATAATGTTAAGTGGAAGTATCCTTTTGAAAACGCATCGCTTATGCCTGCAAATGTTTCCATATCCGAGCTTAAACGTATATGGCAGGAGAGGTTTGAACCTGATGAAGGCGAAAACAGACAGTTCATAGCTGAAAGAGGCTTTGAATATCCTGATTTTGACTGCGAAGAGGGAATAGTTTCTTCTTTAAGAAAGGGTACGGTAATGCATGCCCTTATGGAACAGCTTGATTTTAAAGAGGATATTGATGAAGAAACTATCAAAGCTACCCTTGATATGATGGTGGCAAAAAGCCTTATAACAAG
The DNA here is from genome assembly GCA_015057875.1 of Lachnospiraceae bacterium. Lineage (GTDB taxonomy): Bacteria > Bacillota > Clostridia > Lachnospirales > Anaerotignaceae > SIG274. Next base: position 12,223 of record SVDG01000031.1, read on the forward strand.
GGAAGAGGCTGAAACAGTGCGTATAGAAAAAATAATAAGCTTTTTCAAAACAGATATAAGCAGACGAATGAAAAATTCCCGCGCTATATACAAGGAAGAGCCTTTTGCCATGACCCTTGATAGTGAAGAGGCCTTTGGAGAAAGGTTTGAGGGAGTTAAGGAAAAGGTGCTGCTTCACGGTATTATTGACTGCTATTTTGAAGAGGATGACGGTCTTGTGCTTATCGACTATAAAACAGACAGGATAAGGGACAAGGATGAAATGCGCAGACGATATAAGATACAGCTTGATATGTATAAAAAAGCCATTGAAAAAGCAACGGGCAAGAACGTAAAGGAAGTATTTATATATCTTTTTGATACAGACGAATTTATGGATATGAGGTGACAGTATGAGTAAAGTGTATTTTATCCCTGTGCTTACTATTTATGATACTGAGAGAATAACAAAAGCAACAAAGGTGCTGCTTGAAAAGCTTAAAGAAGACAGCGGTATTGTACTTGATGATGTAACACCCATAAAAGTACACTTTGGGGAAAAGGGAAACATAACCTATATAGGTGCGGAAAACTATGACGGTATAATCGACTTTATAAAGGAAAACGGATCTGAGCCTGCCTATATAGAGACCAATGTGTTATATAAGGGCGAACGAATGACAAGGGACAGCCACATAAAGCTTGCTGTTGAACATGGTTTTACTCAGGCTCCTGTTATAATCGCAGACGGTGACCATGGTGAAAGCTATACCGAAGTCGAGATAAACAAAAAGAATTTCAGGACCTGCAAGATAGGCAGAGAGTTTGAAAAGTATAAAAAGATGATAGTTGTGAGCCATTTTAAGGGACACGGTGTTGCAGGCTTTGGCGGTGCCATAAAACAGCTTGCGATGGGCTGTGCTGCAAGGGGAGGAAAACTTGCACAGCACGATAATACGATCCCTACGGTGTTCAGCGAAAAATGTGTAGGCTGCAAGGTGTGTGCAAATAACTGCCCTGTTAAAGCTATAACCGTAGACCCTACGGCGGTCATTGACGAGAGTAAATGCGTGGGCTGTGCGGCATGTATGAACTACTGCAAGTTTGATGCCATCGGAAACGACTGGGATAACAGCAACAAAGGAAGCTTTAACGAAAGGATTGCCGAATATGCATATGCGGCAGCATCTGGTAAAGAGAATATGTATATATCTCTTGCTTTAAACATAACAAAGCACTGTGATTGTGAGGGACACGCTATGGATACAATAGCTCCAGATTACGGTATTTTTGCATCTCTTGACCCGGTTGCCATAGATAAAGCTTGCCTTGATATGGTAAACAGGAAAAAGATGGTGTTTAAAAAGGGAGAATATACTCTTAGCTACGGCAAGGAGATAGGCCTTGGCGATACAGAGTATGAGCTTATCGAATTAAGTTTATAAATAATAAACAATATATATTACTTTAGGAAACCCCGCCATGGATTGATGGCGGGGTTTTGATTGTGGTTAAGTTTACTAATACTAAACAAAATGTGCTTTTTAGGAAACTTTTTGAGCGTTATGATTTGACTGAAGTGGCATTTTGCCTATAATAAAGGGAAAAGTAATTTGATACAATAAAAATGGGTATATAGCACGTAAATTTTGTAAAAAGTTTAATAAATAAAATTTTTTGTTTATATACTATTGATTTTGACGAAAACTTAAGTATAATTAAAATCAGTTTAGTATAGTAAATCGTTAGTTTAGTAATATAAACAGGAGGCTTTTATGGATATCGGCAATAAAATAAAACAGCTGCGCATCCAGAAAGGGCTTACCCTTGAGGAGCTTGCATCAAGAAGTGAGCTTACCAAGGGGTTCTTATCTCAGATGGAGCGCAACCTTACATCGCCCTCTATAGCTACGCTCAATGATATTCTTGAGGCTTTGGGAACATCTCTTTCAGAGTTCTTCAAAGAAGCAAAGGAAGAGAAGATAGTTTTCAGAAAAAACGACTTCTTTGTTGATGAAAGGGAGGAGTGTACTATTAACTGGATAGTGCCTAATACACAGAAAAACGAAATGGAGCCAATACTTATAGAAATTGCCCAGGGAGGAAAAAGCTTTGACGTAAGCCCTCACAGCGGCGAGGAGTTTGGCTTTGTTATAGAAGGAGCGGTAACGCTCGTTATAGGGGAAGAGGAGTATACCGTCAGAAAAGGCGAGACATTCTATGTAGGAGGACGTGACTTCCACTATCTTAAAAATGACAAAAAAACTGCGGCTAAGGTGCTCTGGGTATCAACACCGCCCTTATTTTAGGAGGATATTATGCGCAAATTGATTCAGTTTAAAAACATAGTTAAGGAATTTGACGGTCAGCTTGTTTTAAAGGGCATAAATCTTGATATT
>SVDG01000032.1 GCA_015057875.1 Lachnospiraceae bacterium
TCCTCGCCGGACTTAAGGTCATTATACTCTCCCGAAAGATTGAGCACAAGTGCTCTGTCTTTGAGTATATGGCTTTTGAACTCCACATTTTTAGGTATTACGTTATTATAGTTCTCATTTACAGGACTATCCTTAATGGTTGAAATAACATACTCAACCATCTCCCCGGCGTTTCCGTCAGGAACAGCTTTTGCCTCTGATTTAAGAAGAGAGGTAGTTCTTTCAAGATAATAATAATTGATCGATACTCCTGAAGGTTTGTTGCTTGTATCATCAGCTTTTTTCTCTCCCAAAAGAGAACATCCGCTGACAACAAATGATAACGCCATAATAATTGCTGCTATCAGTTTAAGTCTTGCGCCTTTCAAAATATCCCTCCTTTACACCGTAGCCCTTAAAGGTATCCTTACAAAGAAAGTTGTACCTTCGTTCTCTTTGCTTGTAACCCTTATGCTTCCGTTATGCATAAGTACCGTTGAATGGGTTATGGAAAGGCCAAGGCCTGTTCCTCCTGTTTCACGGTCTCTTGTTTTATCAACTCTGTAAAATCTTTCAAATATCTTTCCTATTTCTTCCTCTGCAATACCTATTCCCGTATCGGCCACGGTTATAAAAGCATGCTGATGGTCTGCATCGACCGTTATTTTAACCTCTCCGCCTTCGGGAGTATATTTTATGCCGTTATCTATAAGGTTTGAAAGTGCAAGGGTAAGCTTTACTCTATCAAACTCCGCCGTAACAGTCTTTAAATTTATAAGCGATACACCAACGCCTTTTTTGTCAGCCATAGGTGTAAGTCTTTTTACTATCTCCTCAAGCAGTCCATTAAGTTCAGCCTCTTCAAAGTTAAGTGGTATCTCCTTCTGATCAAGCTTAACAAGGGTAAGCAGGTCATTTATAATGACTGTAAGCCTGTCTACCTCACTGTTTATATCCTGCAGGAACTCAACATACATTTCCTTAGGGACATTGTTTTCAAGCAGTATGGATTCGCTTAAAACCTTTATGGAGCTTAACGGTGTTTTAAGCTCATGGCTTACGTTGGAAACGAATGTCTGCCTTGTTTCCTCAACCTTTTCAAGTTTATCCGCCATGTTGTTATAGGCACGGGCAAGCTGGGCAAGCTCGTTTTTTGAAAATTCATTATATTTGACCCTCTGGTCAAGGTGTCCGTCACTGCCTCTTTTAATAACGGAAACCATATCCCCTACCGGCTTTGTAAACCTATGGGATATTATCATAGCAACCATAACTATGGCAACAAGCAGTACCATCGTCATCATATATACCTTCTGCTTTATCCCGTCTATGGTCTCGCTTATATCCGATGCATCTGCGGAGATAAGAACAGCACCAACCTTTGATGAAGCCATATTCCTTACAGAAACAGCTGCGTAGATTATATTGTTAGCCTGCATCCTCGCAACGTCATTTGAGTCCAGCGCTTCCACGATCTCCGGGATAAGATATATCTTTCCTACCTCCGTTTTGTTGGAATCTGCAACAACTATACCAGTAGCATCCGTAACGATTATACGGAAGTTACCCTGTATACTTGTCTGTTCTATGTCATACTCAAAATCCTCATACTTGTTTTCATCATAAAGGTATTCGGATACCGTTATATGTCCGCTTATTACGTTGGCCTGGCTTAAAAGCTCCTTTTTTCTCTCTTCAACAAAATATCCATCCATTGCATCAAAGACAATACCGCTGAAAACGAGTATAGGTATAAGCCCAACGGCTATAAACGCAATAAGAAACGTAGATTTAAGGCTGTGGAGCTGCTTAACTATATACTTTTTAAGCTTAGTTAAAATAGTAACCCACTCCCCACTTTGTAAATATAAATTCAGGCTCACTGGGATTCGTTTCTATTTTCTCTCTCAGCCTTCTTACATGAACATCAACTGTTCTTGCATCCCCAGGGTACTCGCTTCCCCATATCTTTTTAAGGAGACTGTCCCTGCTATATACTCTGCCCTGGTTTTCCATAAGCAGCTGTAAAATATCAAACTCCTTGGCAGTAAGGTTTACCTCCTTTTCATCAATAAAAACTCTTCTGCTTTCTATCTGTAATTCTATATTTCTGATTTTAACAGCCTTTTTCTGCTGAAGCTTCTGTGCATCGCTCTTTTTAACGCTTCTTCTTAAAATGGCTTTTATCCTTGCCTTAAGCTCAAGTATGTTAAAAGGCTTTGTCATATAATCATCAGCACCATACTCAAGGCCCATGATCTTATCCATATCTTCGTCTTTTGCCGTAAGCATGATGATAGGCACCTGAGAAAATCCCCTTGTCTGCTGGCATACCTCAAGGCCATCCATTTTGGGAAGCATTACATCAAGCACAACAAGGTCATGCTCCTCTGTTTTTATAAAATTAAGTGCCTCCTCGCCGTCATAGGCAACATCTACTTCCATACCATCCTGCTCAAGGCTGAATTTTATACCTTTAACTATAAGTTTCTCATCATCTACAACTAAAATTTTATATGCCAATTTTTTAACCCCCTGTCAAACAAGTATAATTTTATCTGAATAGCCAAAAGAGCTTTTATCTGCTGATAGTTTTACGTTTTTTATGCCATTAAAGTTGCTTTCTGTCACCAATTATTAATTCCATATTAAAAACATCCCGTTTCATAACAAAAAAGGTTTATTTTCCTCTTATTGTCTGCTATAATATTAACGATTGTGCGGAACAGAATTCAAACCGCTTATTTTTTTGCTTTTAATATTAAATATTTTAACATATAAATACAATAAACAGTATAGCACAAGGAGAAATAAATGAAAAAATATTTTTTACTCGCGCTTGTTTTTATATTGACTATATCAAATATTTCAACAGCCTTTGCAGGATATGATAAGCTTACGCCCATCGTTTTAAAAGCCGATGAAGAAGCACCTGAAATATCAGCAGAATCGGCTATCCTTATAAACGCAGATTCAGGCGATATAATTTATCAGAAACAGAGCAACAAAAAGCAGTATCCCGCCAGCATAACCAAGCTTATGACTGTGCTTCTTGCTCTTGAAAATGCTGACCCTTCCGATATAATGACATTCAGCCGAAATGCAGTTTTCAGCATAGAACGAAATTCCAACCACATCGCCATAGATGTTGATGAAAGACTTTCTGTTATGGACGGTCTCCACGCAATTATGCTCGTCTCCGCAAATGAGGTATCAAATGGCATTGCGGAGCATATAAGCGGTTCTATGGAGGAGTTTGCCAAGCTTATGACAAAGCGTGCAGAGGAGCTCGGCTGCAAAAACACAAGCTTTAAAAATGCCAACGGTCTGCATGAAGAAGATCACTATACAACAGCCTATGATATGGCACTTATTGCAAAAGAGCTTCTTAAATACGACCTGTTTAAAGAGCTCGCCACAACAACATACTACGAGATCGAACCAACAAACATACAGAGTGAAAAACGCTATCTCCATATGCAGAACAAGATGGTCATGCCTTCCTCAAACTATTATTATGAATACTGTATAGGCGGCAAAACAGGCTTTACTGACCAGGCTTTAAATACCCTTGTTACATATGCACAGAAAGACGGAATGACACTCATCTGCGTTGTTCTTAAAGAAAACGGTGCCGCTAACACATATAAGGACTCTATCACCCTTTTTGATTACGGTTTCAACAACTATACATCTGTACCGTTATTTACAGCATCAGGATATGAAACCACCGTAAAAACAGAGGCGATAAACCCCGATACAAACGAGCCCATATCCGTCAGCTTAAAAGCAAATAGTGATTTTATCGCAACCGTTCCCAAAGACACAAACATAAGCTCTATACAGAAAAAATTCAGCTGTCCCGAGGTGATCTCTTCTGCAACAGCAGGAGAAGCCATAGGCGAAATAAGCTTTATGTATAACGACTTAAAGCTCGGCTCTGTTGATCTTGTGGCACAAGCTAGCGTAAGAAGCGGAAACGGCCTTGTTTCTGAAAGAAGCATAAGCTTTGTTAAAATAATGATCATAGCAGTTATTTTCGCCGTTATAGGCTTTGGAGTATTCCTTGCTTATGTATTTATAAGGCGCGAGATAATGTATCAGCGAAGGAAAAGAAGAAGACGCCAGAGGATGCAGGCGTTAAGAAATCAGAACAGATAAATCAAAGGAACCTATAACGGTTCCTTTTTATTTGAAAAAAACTTTATATATGCTATTATATGGTTATATACAAAACCGGAAAGGGGAAATATTATGAATTGTTTTTATAAAGCCTATTGCAGGATATACCAGACAGGGTTTAAAATTGCACTTCCTGTTTTACCTTATCGCAAGCCCAATCTTATAACAGGCATTGATAACCTCGTTTATATGCTTAAGAAAAAACATATAAAAAGCGTACTTATAGTTACCGACTCTGCCATCAGAGGCTTCGGCATAACCAAACCCCTTGAGAACCTTCTTAAAGAAAACAAAATACATTGCTTAGTTTACGATAAAACTGTTGCCAACCCCACAGACAGGAACGTTGAAGAAGCACGGGAGCTTTATATCCGTGGAAAATGCAAGGCTATAATCGGCTTCGGCGGCGGCTCATCTATGGACTGTGCCAAAGCTGTCGGTGCAAGGATAGCAAAGCCTCGCCAGAGTGTTGCACAGATGGAAGGCCTGCTTAAAGTACACAAAAAACTTCCTATGCTTATAGCCATACCAACAACAGCAGGAACAGGCAGCGAAACCACCCTTGCGGCAGTTATCACCAACGAAAAAACAAGGCACAAATACCCCATAAACGATTTCTGCCTTATACCCAGATATGCTGTTATGGATGCACGTTCAACACTATCCTTACCCAAACATATAACTGCAGAAACTGGTATGGATGCCCTTACCCATGCTGTTGAAGCCTTCATAGGTCGTTCAACAACAAAGGAAACCGAAAAAGATGCTATAAATGCAGTTAAGCTTATATTCAAAAACATTTTCACAGCCTATGAACACGGCGATAACCTTAAAGCACGCCACAATATGCTTAAAGCCGCATATATGGCAGGCAATGCCTTTACCCGTTCTTATGTAGGCTATGTTCATGCAGTTGCCCATACCCTAGGCGGAAAATATAATGTTCCTCATGGTCTTGCAAATGCTGTGCTTCTCCCCTATGTACTTGAAGCCTACGGCGAAAGTGCACATAAAAGGCTACACCGTCTTGCAATTGAAATAGGCATTTCAACCCCTGATGAGAGCCATAGAGAGGGTGCTGTCAAATTTATTGAAGCTGTTAAGGATATGAAAAAACGACTTAATATACCCGATACCATTAAAGGAATAATTGAGGAGGATATACCTGAGCTTGCGGCACACGCAGCTAAAGAAGGCAACCCCCTCTACCCTGTTCCTAAGCTTATGGATAAATATGAGCTTATGCAGTTTTACTATGATGTAATGGAATAAAACAGGCATACAAAAAGCCCTGACAAAAAGCCCTGACAAAATGTCAGGGCTTTTAAATTATAAATTAGTGACGGAAATGTCTCATTCCTGTAAATACCATTGTTATACCTGCAGCATCACAAGCATCGATCGAAGCCTGGTCTTTAATAGATCCGCCGGGCTGGATGATAGCAGTGATACCTGCTTTAGCACATTCCTCAACACAGTCAGGGAAGGGGAAGAAGGCATCCGAAGCAAGAGCAGCACCTTTAACAAAATCAGCACCAAGGTGATCTGTACCATGCTCGATAGCCTGTTTGCAGGCCCAGATACGATTTACCTGGCCGGGGCCGATACCAACAGACTGTTTGTCCTTGCCAATAGCGATACCGTTTGATTTTGTGAATTTAACCATTTTCCACGCAAAGAGCATATCTTCCATCTCTTTTTCTGTGGGTTTACGTTTTGTAACAACTTTGAGCTCTTCGCCAAGGAGAGGTCTGTCAACCTCCTGAACGAGGATACCACCTGCAACCTTTTTGATATCAAGAGCATCTGCGGGCTGTTTTTCCATAATTGAAGGAAGCTCAAGAAGTCTGATGTTAGCCTTAGCTGATAAAACTTCAATAGCTTTTTCTGTAAATGAAGGAGCAACAACTATTTCAACAAATATCTTGTTGATCTCTGTCGCTGTAGCTTCATCAACCTCACGGTTAGCTACGATGATACCGCCAAATACTGATACGGGGTCAGAGTTATATGCTTTAAGATATGCCTCGTGGATAGTGTCTGCACTGCCTACGCCGCAAGGGTTAGCGTGTTTGCAGGCAACAACTGTGGGCTCCTCATATTCTTTAAGGAGTTCAAGGGCACCGTTAGCATCATTGATGTTATTGAATGAAAGCTCTTTGCCGTGAAGCTGTTTTGCAGCTGCAAGTGAGCCTTTAACTGCACCGATCTCTTTATAGAAAGCCGCTCTCTGGTGAGGGTTCTCGCCATAACGCATATCCTGAACTTTTTCGTATGTAAGGCTCATTGTTTCTGTGAAAAGGTCAAAGCCTGCCTGTTTAGCCATATAAGAAGCAATAAGGCTGTCGTAATGAGCTGTATGGGCAAATACTTTTGCGCTTAATTCAAATTTTGTTTTCTTTGAAATATCGCCTGTTTCAACTATCTCAGCAATGATTCCGTCATAATCAGCAGGGTTTGTAACAACCGCAACGTCCTGCCAGTTTTTAGCAGCTGCTCTTAACATTGTAGGTCCGCCGATATCAATGTTTTCGATAGCTTCCTCTCTTGTAACGCCCTCTTTAAGAACAGTCTGTTTGAAAGGATAAAGGTTAACAACTACCATATCAATAGGTTTGATGTTAAGCTTTTCTATCTGCTCCATATGCTCCTTGTTATCTCTCATAGCAAGAAGACCTGCATGAATTGCGGGGTGAAGTGTTTTAACTCTTCCGTCAAGACACTCGGGGAAGCCTGTTACCTCTGAAATACCGATAACAGGTAAGCCTGCATCCTTTAAGGCTGTAGCTGTTCCGCCTGTTGAAACAATTTCATAACCGTTTTCAACAAGTTTTTTGCTGAAATCAACAATACCTGTTTTATCAGATACGCTAATAAGAACTCTCTTCATAAAAATGACCCTCCTTGGATAAATAAAAAACCACCTGAGCAAACTTTATCTGCCCAGGCGGTCGGCTAATACGCTTTATACTCCCCTGTGGTTTATTCCACTACCGCCGGTCATATAAAGCTCTTTTAATATTATAATATACTACCCCTCAAAAACGCAATACATCTTTTTACAAAATTTTATTGATAATTGAAATCTATCTTTCTTTCTGCTATTATTTAGAAAACACTTTTAAGGAGGACATATCATGTCAATAGAAATAGTTAGAGAGTACCTCGCTCAGTTTGGCAGAGATAAAGATATAATGGAGTTTGAAACATCAAGTGCAACAGTAGAGCTTGCAGCACAGGCTGTAGGTGTCGAAGCCGCCCGTATAACAAAGACACTCGCTTTCAAAGAAGGTGACAGCTGCATACTTATAGGCGTTGCAGGAGATGCAAAGGTAGATAACAAAAAATTCAAGGCGGAGTTCGGTTATAAAGCCAAAATGCTCACTGCTGAAGAAACTCTCGCCCTTACAGGCCATGCCGTTGGCGGCGTATGCTCATTCGGTGTGCCAGAAAATGTAAGGAGCTTCGTAGATGTTTCCTTAAAACGTTTTGAAACAGTTTTTCCTGCCTGTGGCAGCAGTAACTCCGCAATAGAGCTTACATGTGATGATATATTCACCCTCACAAAATCAGAAAAATGGGTGGATGTTTGTAAAGACTGGGAATAGTTATCAAGCCCTCGTATCAAACCGAGGGCTTTTTTAGTTTCAAATATATCGTATAAGTCTTCACGTACTTTATATGTCAATAAAACAATTCACGCATCAAAACAGCTATTTCATTCCAAATACATACCCTCAACGTTAAAATATTATATATTTAAATATAGCATAAAAACAGGAGGATCTTGATAATGAAGAAATTTTTTACACTTACATTGGTTTTTATAATAGCAGTTTCATCGGCCGCATGTTCAGGCCCGGCTATTGAGGATACCGCTGCCACAGATGAAAAAGTAATATCTTCTGAGTTTCCCGATAAAAACACAGAAAAAGAAAATATATATGAAGGCACAAATGAAGACGGTATAGGTTCAGTAGTGCCTTTGTCCGAAAGCGAAAAGGACTATCTTTTAAGCCAGACTACCAACACATGGCTCGAAATGTCTGAAGAAGAAAAAAGTGACTTTGTCGTTCTTATCGGCAGATGGTTTGAGGATCAAAACAATTATATAGTTGAAGACTATGATACGATGGTTGAGATGCTCGACAGACAGATGGAACAGTATTTCAAAAATGGTGTTGATGAAGGTGTTTTATCAACCGCTTGTGACATTTATGATCTTGGTTTATATATCGACACAGGCTCAAGGCCCAGCGGTGTGTGGGATGATGGTATCGGCGAAGAGATCTCAGGTATAAACGGTGACGGTATCGGTGAAGTAAAACCTCTGACCGAAGAAGGAAAAGCTTATATGATGGAACAGACAACAAACGGCTGGTTAAACATGTCAAAGGAAGTAAAAGATGATCTTGTTATCCTTATCGGCAGACATTGGGAATATAATTTTGGTTACATAGTAGAAGACTATGAAGATATGATCGTGATGCTAGACAGACAGATGGAACAGTATTTCAAAAACGGTGTTGATGAAAATGTATATTCTACAGCATGTGACATATTCGGTCTTGACCCCTCTATTTAAATAAAAAGCGTGACTGGCTTCAGTCACGCTTTTTTTATTGATTATTTCCTTTATCTTTTTTTCCAAATTTCTTTTTGATGACCTTCCTTGCAACTATTACCACAACAGCTATCACTATAACGAATACTGCAAGATTTATGATATTACCCGCAAAGCTTATTATAATGTTTTCAATGTCTGAGATAAAATTATTTATTCCTCTGGCAAAACTGTTTTTTATCCTTGTTCCAAGATCGGGTGAAACATTTTCAATGGTTTCATCGGGGTCTTCCATAATATAAAGAGATATTGTTGAATAGCTTACCTGCTTATCCCAGTTATCAAGCCTCGACTGATATCCGTCTATCTCTCCTCTTACATCACTTAATCTTCCTTCTATAATGATTATATCATCTACCGTTTCTGCCTTTGCAAGAAGTTCTATAAGGCGTGCTTCCTCTGTAAGCTTGGCTTTCATTCGGCTTTCAACCTCGATATATGAGTCTGTCACATTTTCTCTTGACTCATTCTCGTTTGTTACCTCGCCGATAGTTTTAAGATATTCATACGTAGCCTCATAGGTTTCGGAAGGCACTCTTAAAACAAGCTGACCCTCTCTTAATGATACCTTTTTGCCGTTTACCCATCTGTCACTGTAAACATAGCTGTTGAAATTTTCAACATATCCGCCCTTGCCTTCAACATCAGCCTTGACCATATCAATGGCATCTTCAAAGTTTTTGACTCTGACACTGACATTTCCGCGTTTGATCATCTTAAGAACGGTGTCTTCATTTCCATCTTCAATTAAAGCTGTAGCTACAGCGCCATCATTTGTTGCAGATGTACTTCCTGAAGCATATTTAAGCTCTTCCATTTCCATGGGAGCTGATTCTTCAACCACCACATCATACATGATCTCGCCTTTTGCTGATTCTGTAGTTGTGGTATTTGACATCATTCCGTACATCTGGGGAGATGCCGCATCAGCCGCAAACTGCGAGCCTCCCATGCCCATAAAGCCTGTTGCAAAAACTGCACCACCAACGATAAATACAGCACATATACTTGCCGCAATACTTGTATACCTTGCCCAGGGTATTTTCTTTTTCTGCGGCTTGGCCTCAGCCTTGATCTTAGCCATAACCTCGTCATGGAAGCCTTCGGGAAGTTCTTGCTCTTCTATCTCTCCCAGCATATCCATAACCGCTTTAAGCTCCTCATATTCTTTCCTGCAGGAAGGGCAGTTCGTCAAATGCTCAAACAATTCTTTTTCTTCTTTTTCATCAAGCTCGTTATCAAAATATAACGATATCAGTTCTTTATAGTTATCACATTCCATTAACCTTTCCCTCCTTTCTTGAAAGTTAAACGTCCGCCGGACTCAATAAGTTCCCCTTTTTCCAAAAGTAATTCTTTAAGTTTTGCCCTTGCTCTTGATATCCTTGATTTGACCGTACCCAACGAACATTCTGTTATCTCCGCTATATCCTGATAAGAAAAACCTTCAATGTCCCTTAGTGTTATAACAGTCTTATATTCTTCGGGCAATTCGTTTATAGCGTTGATTATCGAATTATAGCCCTCTTTTTCAACAATGCTCTGTTCAGGGCTTGCGGCAGTATCCTGTATTATCCTGCTAAGACCTGTATCCTCATCATCCATAGATATTTCTGTTTTTCTCTTATTTTTCCTCATTTCATCTATACAGGTGTTTACCGTTATCCTGTATATCCACGTTGAAAAAAGCGAATCTCCTTTAAAACGGGAAATATTGTTATATATTTTTATCAGTACATTCTGCGAAACATCCTTGGCATCCTCGGGAGATGTCATCATCCTGAGTGCTATATTATAAATCGTCTTTTCATACTTCATGATCAATGTTTCAAAAGCATCAACATCGCCTTTGGCGGCCTTTCCCGCTAAATAAACATCCATGTTTTCTGTCACGAAGCTCTCCCTCCCCCGTATAAAATTATCTATATAAAAAACACATTTTTCGGTTAAATAAATAATACCCCATTGATAAATTAGACGCAACATATTCCATAAAGTTCCCGAATAACTGAAATTTACCAAAAATTAAAACTATTGAAAAAGAATGACCATTATGATATTATATTTAAGCACGATTTGCGGATATGGCGGAATTGGCAGACGCATCGGACTCAAAATCCGACGGTAGCGATACCGTGTGGGTTCGACCCCCACTATCCGCAGTTTTACCCTCTGAAATATTTTTTCAGAGGGTTTTGTTTTATTAAAAAAATGTTTAAACTTTATTCATATTTTGTACATATTTTACTGATAATGTAAAAGCATTCCATTAAAAATAAAAAGGAGGAAAATTTGTGTATAAAAACATTTTAAAAACATCAGCATTGATATTCACATTATTATTTTCACTTACGGCCTTAAGCGGATGTGCTAAGGACAGCGAAAAACCCTACTTTCCACCTGACGAGACCCTTATAACTATGTCCGAAAACTGCATAAGTGTTGAGTACGGAAGCGAAACAGGTCTTAACGATAGCGTAAAAACTACCAACGACATAATATACTACGAAAACCGCGAAACTTACGATAGTGGATACGCCTATGGAGAAGGAACTGCTGAAGAAAAACATACAGCGGATGAGGCCGCTGCAAACACAGTTGTAAACATAACAAAGGCAGGTACTTACCGTGTAACAGGCTCTCTCAAAGGGCAGATAAGGGTTGACCTTGGCGAAAACGCCTTTACCGATCCCGATGCAGTTGTTACCCTTATACTTGATAATGCAGACATAACCTGCGATGTGGCCCCTGCCATACTATTTATGAACGTTTACGAATGTGATAACAACTGGTCAGCAGAAAATGCACACTACAACATAGATACTACCAGTGCAGGTGCAAACCTTATCATTACAGACGGAAGCGAAAACACAGTAAACGGAAGCCACGTTGCAAGGATATACAAAGACGGCGGCAGAGAGAAAAAGCTATGGAAGCAAGATGGAGCAATATACTCCTATATGTCCATGAACATATCAGGTGAAAAGGACGGAAGTGGTATACTTAACCTTACGGCAGATAACGAAGGTCTTGATACGGAGCTTCACCTTACCATAAACAGCGGCAACATAAACATCCGCTCAGGCAATGACGGAATAAACACCAATGAGGACGGCGTTTCTGTTACTACCATTAACGGAGGTAACATACACATAATAGCCGGTCTTGGTGCAGAAGGTGACGGTGTGGATTCAAACGGCTGGCTTGTTATAAACGGAGGTACAGTTGTTTCAAACGCCAACCCTGCGGCAGATGCAGGGCTTGACAGCGATATGGGCTCTTTCATAAACGGAGGTACAGTTATAGCTCTTGGTTCAACAATGGACTGGGCTGAAAGCGATTCCGAACAGATAACAATGAACCTTCAGTTTGCTGAATATAAGGCATCAGATAGCGCAATCATCATAAGCAAAGAGGACGGCACAGTTGTTTTTGCATACGATCTTTCCGAAGACGAAGTTGTAGGCGAAAACATACGCCAATATATGGGAGCTGTAATATCCTCCCCCGATCTCGTCCTTGAAGAAAATTACAATGTTTATATAGGCGGAACCATAGCAGGCGAAGAAAGCGCAGGCATATATGATATAGCTACCGTAACTGGCTTTGATGGCGCTGTAAAACAGGCCTATACAGGCACAGATGTAAGGCGTGGCTTTGGCGGCGGAATGATGAGACCCGACAAAGAATGGAACGGCGAAATACCCGAAGGTATAGAACTTGACGAAAACGGAAGACCCGTTATTCCCGATGGCTTTGAAATACCCGAAAGTGAAAAATGTGAAGGTATGATGAGACCAGACCTCAGACAGGACAGAGAAATACCCGAAAATATGGAGCTTGACGAAAACGGAAGACCCGTTATTCCCGATGGCTTTGAAATACCTGAAGGCGGTTTTCCCGGCATGCACGTGGAGCTTGGTGACAGAAGTAACGAAAATACAATATTCTTTATGCAGGACAAAGTAAACTTCTTCTCAGGCCTTGCAGATGCATCACTTACAGAATAAGACCCATAAGAAATCCCCTGACAATATGTCAGGGGATTTCTTTTTTTTATATCAGATTTTAAATACATCAACCTTGTCTGTTTTCTCCCAAGGGAGGTCAAGGTCATTTCTTCCAAAGTGTCCGTAAGCTGCTGTCTGTTTGTAGATAGGTCTTCTTAAATCAAAGTTTTTGATTATTGCAGCAGGTCTTAAATCAAAATTAGCATAAATAAGGTCTGTAATTTCAGCATCACTTATTTTTCCTGTTCCGTATGTATTAACGTGGATAGATACGGGTTTTGAAACACCGATAGCATAAGCAAGCTGAACCTCGCATTTTTTAGCAATACCGCTTGCGACAATATTTTTAGCAACATATCTTGCTGCATAGCAAGCACTTCTGTCTACCTTTGTAGGGTCTTTGCCGGAGAAAGCACCACCGCCATGGCTTGCGTATCCGCCATAAGTATCAACGATGATCTTTCTTCCTGTAAGTCCGCAGTCGCCCTCGGGCCCGCCTATTACAAAGCGTCCTGTAGGGTTAATAAAATATTTTGTATCCTCTGTAAGAAGCTCTGCAGGGATAACCTCATTTATAACGTACTCCTTAATATCCTTAACGATAGTTTCATGCTCAACATCTGCACTATGCTGTGTAGAGATAACTACTGTATCAACTCTTACAGGCTTGTCCCCGTCATATTCAACCGTTACCTGGCTTTTTCCATCAGGACGAAGATAGCTTAAAGTTCCGTTTTTACGTACCTCAGTAAGCTTCTTTGTAAGCTTATGAGCAAGGTATATGGGCATAGGCATAAGCTCGTCTGTTTCATCACAGGCAAAACCAAACATCATACCCTGATCTCCCGCACCTGTATCAAACTCATCTGTGCTTTCGCCTGTTTTTGCCTCAAGGGCTTTATCAACACCCATAGCAATATCAGGTGACTGTTTTTTGATAGATGTCATAACAGCACATGTATCAGCATCAAACCCGAATTTTGCTCTGTTGTATCCGATCTCTCTTACTGTATCTCTAACTATTGCATCAAAATCGATAACAGCATTTGTTGTGATCTCACCCATAACAAAAATAAGACCTGTTGTTGCTGTTGTTTCACAGGCTACCCTTGACATAGGATCCTGTGCAAGTATAGCATCTAAAACCGCATCGGATATCTGGTCACATATCTTATCGGGATGTCCCTCAGTAACTGACTCTGAAGTAAATAATCTTTTTGCCATTTTTTCCTCCTTGAATAATTAAAAGCCATTTATACAATAATAAATCTTATCTTATTTATTTTAGAAAAACAAAAAAGACCCAGACGGGCCTAAACTTTTCTCATCTTCCGCTTTACGCGGGGGAATTGGCACCGATGCAGCTATTCCTGCCGGTTGCCGGGTTTCACAGGGCCCTGTCCCTCTACCACTCTTGATAAGATTGCAATTCATTATATATTACATATAATTGTTTGTCAACATACCAAATACAATATATTGGGGTATGATAATAATACAATATAATCCATATAATGTAAATAGGATTTTATAAAATTCTTAAACCTATCTTAATTGTATTGACCCCTTCATATATGCTAACATTTTTATAAAGAGGTGATGAAATGAAAAAGCTTATTTTTATAATTACCGGTATTATAATTATCTCGGTTTATTTCATCTGGGGAAATTTATCTATAAAAACTACAGAAATATCCGTTAAAAGCAGTTCTCTCCCGGCTTCATTTAATGGTTTTAAAATA